>JAQGPK010000035.1 GCA_028293095.1 Chlamydiia bacterium
TTATTTGAGGAGTTCTTGGTACTCTTCGGATAGTTTATACTTTCTTCCTTTATTTGATGGGTCGACAATGTCTATAAAACCGCTTTTAACCCAGTTGGCACAAAGTGCTGCGCTCGTACGTGGTTTATATCCGAAGAGTTCTCCAATTTGACGGCTTGTAACTGTCTCAAATTCTTGAAATAGGTGTAAGATTTTCCGTTGTCGAGGATCTAATTTTTTAATGAGGATGCTTTTATCAGGAGAGCCTTGTGCATCAGCTTTTTCCATGCGCTTTAATACATTTTCAAATGAACTCGCCATACCTTCGATGAAATACTCAATCCATTTTGTTATATCAGATTCAGCACGACCCATATAGTAATTGTGAGATGTACCAATGCTAATGGCTTCATAATATGCCCCTAAATTGCGAGCATAGTACTCTTCTAAGGAATAGAGCCCTTTCAAATCATAGCCTCGAAGATGTAAAATAAGTGTAGTAAGTAATCTGGCTGTTCTTCCATTGCCATCATAATATGGATGTATAGTTGCAAACTGATAATGAACGATGGCTGCGGCAACAGGGCAGGGTAGATCAGTGCTTGTTTGAATCCAGCGTATCATTTCTACCATTAAATTTTTTACATTCTTAGCTTCTGGTGGCATATAGACAATAGTTTTCGTTCTGGCATCACGAATGACATTTTGTCCATCACGATATTCTGTTGGCTTTACTCTCGTTCTTCCATCAGCCATTACGAGTGCATGTAGTGTTTGGATCATTTTTTCTGTTATGATTGCACCTGTAGCTGCCCATTTTTCTACTTGTGTGAGAGCTGCATAATAACCCTTCACTTCCTGTTCGTCACGTTCACGTCCTGGAAAGTGACCTTCATGCTTAAGAATTTTTTCAACTTGATTTGGTTCAAGCCTATTGCCTTCGATCATTGTCGAATAATGGGTTGTGTACAATCGTGCGGTCTCTCTTAAAGAGGAAAGAACTGTTGGAGTCACAGGTAGGTGTAGTATTCTTTCTTTTGTTGCTTCAATGTGAATAAGGCAATTCATGATTTTTGAAGTAATCGTATAAGTAGGGTCAAACTTTATCAGCATAATAACGGCACTTTATCTGCATTTAGGGGTATCTCTATCATGCCGATAAAATGCAGATAAATCAACTTTTTTGTTTGAACTGGGTAAATTTTAGGAAATCTGCTACTATTTTTCCTAATAATTACAAGGAACTGTCATGAAAAGTTACGACCATCAAGCGATTGAAAAGAAATGGCAAAAGATTTGGGATGAAAAAAAGACCTTTAAGGTTGAATGTGACTCATCTAAACCGAAGTACTATGTCCTAGATATGTTTCCTTATCCTTCCGGAGCAGGGTTACATGTAGGCCATGTTGTAGGCTATACCGCAACGGATATCATCTCTCGGTATAAGCGCATGCAGGGCTTTAATGTGCTCCATCCAATGGGTTGGGATAGTTTTGGACTTCCTGCAGAACAGTATGCAGTGCGTACAGGAACTCATCCAGCAGTCACAACAAAAGCAAATATTGATACCTATAGACGTCAACTTAAATCTTTAGGCTATAGTTATGATTGGGATCGCGAGATGGCAACGAGTGATCCGAGCTATTATAAATGGACCCAATGGATTTTCACGAAGCTCTATGAAAAAGGACTTGCCTATGAGGCTGAAGTTTCAGTGAACTACTGTCCATTTTTAGGAACAGTGCTTGCCAATGAAGAGGTAGATAATGGCAAATCCAAAGAGGGGGGCCATCCTGTTATTAAAAAGCCACTTCGTCAGTGGATGTTAAAAATTACAGAGTATGCAGATCGCTTGCTTCAGGATTTAGATCTTCTGGATTGGCCAAATTCAATCAAAGCATTGCAGGCAAATTGGATCGGAAGAAGCGAAGGCGCCTTAATCCATTTTCCTATTGAAAATTATCAAGAAAAAATTACAACGTTCACCACATGTCCTCATACTCTTTTTGGTGTGACCTTTCTTGTTTTAGCTCCAGAGCATGCGCTTGTTGATGTCCTCACGACACCTCAATATAAAGCAGCGGTCGCCTCCTATCGCGAAAAGGTAGCGCGTGAAACTGACATTGAGCGTACTGACTGTAATAAAGAAAAGAGTGGGCTCTTTATTGGATCTTATGCAGTAAACCCAGTAACTGGCACAAAACTTCCGATTTGGATTGCAGACTACGTGCTTCCAACCTATGGCACAGGAGCAGTTCAGGCAGTACCGGCACACGACGCGCGCGATTTTGAATTTGCCAAAAAGTATACTCTTCCAATTATTCAGGTTGTAAGACCTGAGGCTGTGACAGGGGAGGAGACTCAAGGAGCCTATGAAGAGAATGGTATCCTCATCAACTCTAAAAATGAAGAACTCTCACTTGATGGACTTTCAACAAATGATGCCAAAGAAAAGATTATTCACTTTTTAGAACAGAAGAAATTTGGCGCTCGTAAAGTGCAGTATAAGCTCCGTGACTGGCTCTTTTCCCGCCAACGCTATTGGGGTGAGCCTATTCCAATTTTGCATTTTGAAGATGGAACAATGCGTGCTTTAGAGCTTGATGAACTTCCACTTCTCCCACCTGAGATCAGCGACTTTAAACCAACAGGCGATGGCCAGAGTCCCATATCTAAAGTAAAAGAATGGGTAGATATCATTGATCCAAAGACCAAGAAAAAAGCACGTCGAGAAACAAATACGATGCCTCAATGGGGCGGTTCTTGCTGGTACTATCTTCGCTTTTGTGATCCTTCAAATTCAATGGAGACGTGGTCAAAGGATATTGAAAAGTACTGGATGTCTGTTGATATGTATGTCGGCGGCGTTGAACATGCAGTCCTTCATCTACTCTATGCTCGGTTTTGGCATAAAGTGCTCTATGATTTAGGCTTAGTATCAACTCCAGAGCCATTTAAAACACTGCGCAACCAAGGCTTGATTGTAGCGCCATCATTCAAAAATAGCTCCAATGTCTACATTGCACCAGAGGATGTCATTGAAAAAGAGGGCAAGCATTTTCATAAAGCCACAGGAGAGCTTCTTCAGGCACAAGTTGAGAAGATGTCAAAATCAAAATTAAATGGCATATCACCTGATGAAATCATCGCAAGTATGGGCGCTGATGCATTAAGACTCTATGAAATGTTTATGGGCCCTCTTGAAAAAGAAAAAGTATGGAATACTGATGCAGTGCAGGGGTGTCGTAGATTTTTAATACGTGCTTTTGATCTTATCCAATCGCCAAAAGTATCTGAGACAGAGACAGAAGAAGGGAAGAGGCTGATTCATAAACTGGTCCATAGAGTAACCGCTGATATGGAGCTTTTACAGTTTAACACAGTGATTGCGAAGATGATGGAGTTCATGAATGACTTTTCGGTACTCCCTTCCTATCCAAGAAGTGCATTGATCACTTTTGTACAGCTCCTTTCACCACTTGCGCCTCACATCGCTGAAGAGATGTGGGAGATACTCGGCTGCAAAGAGCTGCTTGTTTCAACTGCCTATCCAAAGGCAGATCCACATTATATTGAAGATGCTATCGTCACCTATGTATTTCAAGTAAATGGCAAGGTACGTGCGCGTATTGATCTTCCGAAAGATGAGACACAAGAGCGCCTCGTAGAACTTGCAAAGCAGCACCCCAATGCCTCCAAATTTTTGCAGGATGCAGCTATTCAAAAGGTGATTTTCGTACCGAATAAGCTTTTAAACTTTGTGATTGGATGAAACTCATTTCTGAAGTTGCAGTTTGCTTTAGTAGCAGTTTTAAAACGGAGGTGTCAACATAGAAATAAAATTTGATTTGTATGGCTATTTATTAATTAAAGAAATAACAAAGCCCATTATGTCAATAAAAGTATTTTTATGTTGTAGTAAGCAATAAACTGGGTAAACTTTTATGACAAGACTATTGCAAATAATGCCCATTGCAAAATACTATAAAATCCTTGAAATTGAAATTAAATTTTGCTAAATAGATTTGGTCATACCTTTTTCGGCAGATGAGTAGTGAGTTGTCCGAAGAAGAATTTAGGATGATAAGTAAAGGTAATACAGGCGGCTATAATGAATTATGCGAGAAGTCTACTGCTTCTATGGGTGATCTTTCTCGTCCCTCAATTAATTGCATCCCAAACTCTAGAACTACAGATTTTGGAATATTTTTGCCCCCAAAGGTTTGGCGATCTCCCTATTTCAAACTGGAATGATCCAACTTTGGTTGATTTTAATATTATTGAAAATTATTTGCGCGAAAGACAAGAGCGTATCGGTAGCAATCTAAAGGCTCATCAATATATCCTCCCAAGTCAGTTAGATGGCTGGATTTCTTATAGAATAGGACGGACAAAGCTTATAGATGATACAACACCAAAATTAGTTAAAGTCAATTTTGGTAATAATCCGGATGAAAGGGAATGTTGTATTATTAGTTACGCAGGATGTTCCCATGGAGGGAGAAATTATGAAAACGCATTGATAGTTATGGTAAAAGCACTAGAGAAATTACAATTTAAGGGACATCTTATCTATCGAGTTGGAGGGTGGCCTAGTATCTCTAAAGGAAGACTTCGTTATGCAGATGTTCCTTATGCTTTTAAACCCTTTATGTTTGAAGAGGCAAAAGACATGGGCTATAAACATATTTTGTGGCTAGATTCTTGCTGCATTCCTATTAAAGATCTTTCTCATATTTTTTCCCAGTTAAAAAGAAAGGGGTACTGTTATTATCATGAAGGATTAGAAACACATAAAAGTCTCGAAAGTTGGGATTACATTCGAAAATCTCTTGATGCGCCGAAGCAAGAAAAATATATTAATGTAATCACCCAAATTGTCGGAATTTCTTGTGTTCATCCATCAGGTGTAACATTATTGGATGAATGGATTATTGCTGCTTGTAAAAAGCTTCCTTTTTTAAATCCAACGGCAGATCAATTATGTTTTTCGTTTTTAATTAACAAATATAATTTAATGAAAGGGCAATTACCCAAGTCAGTTAAATGCGAAAGTGCTTCTCCAACTTTTGAGTTGCCAAAAGAAGCTAAAAAAGCGTATTTTTATCATAATTATAACTTTGTCGATTCGGAAAAACCACCAAGTGAGTCGTTTTTTATTAATTTACAGCACTGATTTATTATAACCATGATAATCTTAAGCCGAAAAATTTGAGCAATCAATAACAATTAGTAGCAGATGAACTTATATCAATCAACACAAGAGCATCTCATGGAGCTTGCAAAACTACATCCGAATAAGCTTTTAAACTTTGTGATTGGATGAAACTCATTTCTGAAGTTGCAGCTTGGTTTACTACTCATTTAGAAACTATTGTGCAGGCGACTTTTTCTTTACCAACTATTGAAACTGATGTCAAAAAAATCATTGTGAAGCCAGTTTTGGTAAAGAAAAGCGCTCACCTCATGCTGCAGGTTGCTGAGTTTGATAAAACTAAGTGCATCACAAAGAATATTGATTCAGGAAGTGTTCAAGAAAAGCTTTTAGAGCTTTTGACGGGGTATGGCTCGCTTTTCGTACGCTGCACTGATGCAGCATACCATATCACCATGAAGGCGCCAAACTGCCAGGTCAAGAAAAAGCTACTTCAAAATTCGCTCACTCCTGATTTTTCTCACAATAGAAAAAAGCAGTATGCGATTGGAGAAGAAGGAAGGGCTTATTATCCAGCCCTTATTGAGCTAGGGGTGTTGACACAAGAGGGGAGAGTACGCCCACAAGCAAGTGACAAATTTAGGCAAATTAACCACTTTTTAGAAATTGTGGTGGATCATCTTCCGTCTACTGAATCGATGAAAGAGCTCACCATTATTGATTTTGGCTGTGGAAAAGCCTATTTGACCTTCGCACTCTATGAGCATTTAACGCAGACATTGAAGCGAAATGTACGCATGGTTGGCGTGGATAGTAAGGCCGATGTCATTGCAAACCTTCAATCACTTGCCAAGAAGCTTTGCTATGATGGCCTTTCTTTTGTTGCAGGAACAATTCAAGAGTATACCATTGAGGGAAATCCAGATGCGGTGATTGCTTTGCATGCGTGTGATATTGCAACCGATCAAGCGATTGCAAAAGCTGTTCATGCGCGCGCAAAGACAATTTTTGTAGCTCCCTGCTGCCAGCATGAGCTGTATAGCCAGCTGAAACCATCTGCCTCACCGATTCTTTTAAAACATGGGCTCTATCGGGAGCGCTTTGCAGCTCTTTTGACAGATGCGCTCCGTACTGAGCTTTTGAAGAGTGTTGGTTATAAAACAGATGTGATCGAATTTGTAGATCCTACTCACACTCCTAAAAACATTTTAATACGTGCGGTCAAAAATGGGGGGGATAGTACTCATCTTGTGCTCAGTGAAGAGTATAAAGCGCTCGTTGCCGATTTTGGAGTGACACCCTTTCTAGAAAATGCACTCAGGCAGTCAGCTAATGATTAAAATTGCAATTGTCCTTTTCACCTTCATGACAGCCATTGATATTACGGTTCTCGCAACAATTATGCCGCATATCATCGCATCGCTTGGTGACATGCAACTCTACCCTTTGATGAGCTCTGCCTATCTTGTCTCTTTTTTTTTAATAACACCGATATTTGGAAAGGTAGCGGACCATTTTGGCTGTAAAAAGGCAGCTTTTATTGCGATGGGACTCTTTTTAGTAGGGTCTCTTTTTTGCGGCCTTTCTCATTCGATGAGAGAGCTAATTGCATCGCGCCTCCTCCAAGGAATGGGCGCCGCAGGTCTTACCAACATCTCTTTTATTACAATCGGTAAGCTTTATAAGGAAGACTCTAAACGATCTCTCATGCAGGCAGCTTTAAGTACTGTGTGGGCAACCGCAAGTATTGTAGGGCCTCTTTTTGGCGCCTACCTCACACTGCTTTATTCCTGGCGATTTGTCTTTCTGATTAACCTTCCGATCGGTCTTTTGGCACTTTTTTTCCTTTCCTCTTTTAAAGAGGTGCATGTAAAGCTTGAAGAAAAGTTCGATAAGAAAAGTATCGGTCTCTTTATGGGAGGCACACTTTTACTCTTTCTGACAACAGGGCGTATTGCTGCCTCTGGAATTGGGGGATATTTAGGCGTCTATAAAATCCTTTTACTTATCATCTCTTTTGGACTGCTGGCACTCTTTGTCAAAAGATCACTTAGGATAGCATCGCCCCTGATCCCGTTTCATCTTCTTAAAACGCCTTTGATTGCAACGTGCATTGCGTTTGGTATTATTTCAGGAGCGTGTCTCACCATTTCAAATACCCTGATTTCTCTCTATATTCAAGGCGCGCTTCGAGAGTCGCTGGCCAAAGCTGGCTATGTAATCTCAGCAACATCGATTGGCTGGGCGATAGGATCCTTTTTTTGTGGCCTCTTGCTGCATCGCATTGGTTTACGCGCAATCTGTTTTATTGCAACTGGTACGTTGATTACAGGCTTTAGTTTACTCTCTCGGGCTACTACTTCCGATACGATCTCTTATTTAATTGTATCAAATGCTGTCTTAGGTTTTGGACTTGGCTCAATTGTTAATATGACAATCACTGGCGTGCAAAAAGCTGCTATTTCAAAACTCATGGGACGCGCTACCTCCTTCTTAAGCCTTGTGCGATCTGGAGGCGCAAGTCTTGGAGCTGCGGCTGCTGGTTTTTTGCAGCTCTATTACTTTAAATCAGCGCTGATCACTGCAAATGAGAGTCTTGTATCGCCACACATTTCAGCTCTTTTAACTGCTCATCCCGAGAAATTTCTTGATAAGAATTTCTGCTCTACAATACCTCTAGAGCAGTTCCATATGCTTTGTAATTTCTTTGCACTTTCCATTGAAAAAGTATTTATTTTACCAATTATTTTGCTTGTTATCACACTTCCTCTTGCCTTTTTTCTTCCAAAAAAATAAAAGATAAGCGCTTGTTCGTTGAATGGTTTTGTGAAAATAAAAAATGTGGAGGTTTTGAATGTCTATAGGTGTTTCTGGCAGTGGAAGTGCGGTTCATTTCGGTTTTGAAGATTATGATTATGTATTGGTTGATAAAGATGGTGCTAATTCAGATGAAAAAACAATACAAATCGATCTAGAAGAAATGGATGAAGAAGAAGGGTTTGTATCTGTAACAGATAACTTTGGTATTCCACCGGCAGATACAAAGACAAAGCAAGCCGCTCAAAAAGCCTTGAGTAACGGAAACATTTGCGAGCCTTTACCAGTCACTGAGAATTTTGGAATCCTCGATGCAGAGAAAAAAGCAACGCAAGGTACTCAACGGGTGATGAACACTATAAGTACTCTTCCTGCAGCACAGGTGATGGGTACTATAAGTTCTATTCCTATAGCAGAGGCTGTTGTTTCTGTGCGTAAGAGTAGTAAAAGAAAGCTGCAAAAGGATGATCCTATAAAAAGACTTTTAGGGAATGCAATTGACTTCATTGAAAACAGCCCAAGAAGGGTGCAACGTTCTATAAGTCCAGCTGATCTTTTAAGTTAATAATTCATTTAAGAGTAAGAGGGGTGAGCCCTCTCTTATTTTTATTAACAAAAATTACTTTTAACTATATGGTTTTTAAGGTAATTTCTTCTAGGCTATATTGACTTTTTTCTTCCGAAAAAATACAAGATAAGCGCCTGTCGTTTGAATATTTTTGTGAAAATAAAAATGTATGGAGGCTTTAGATGGTTTCAGTTGGTTCTTCTAGGAGTTCAGTAGATAGCTTTAATGACTTTGAACTGGTGGATAATCCTCAAAAGGAGCTAGAGGCTCCTTGGATAAATGTTGTGTGTGCTAATAAGTTTTTTGTTTTCACAATGCTAGAGCAGAAGCAGGCGATGGAAGAAAGTACACCGATTCGCTATGTGAGTCGTTTAGAAAAGCTGTATGCACAGGCAATTCAATTCATTGAAACTCGTCCGCAAATACTCAGACACTTAAAGAAGTCTGACCTTGGAGCTACAGTTGTTGAAAAGAGAGACAAAGCTCCTATGATTAAGCAAGTTGCTCAGAAAGTGATGCAGCGAATACCAGTCGCTTTCAATAATTTTTTATGCAAAAGACAATTGCAACGAAGTGCGACAAAATTGGGCGCTTAGAGAGCGTTTAATCGGTGAGAGGGGGGGCACCTCTCTCACAATGTATCAATACAGTTCAT
>JAQGPK010000053.1 GCA_028293095.1 Chlamydiia bacterium
GAATTATGAATTTGCTTGCGGGCTGTACAGTTTTTGCACTGTGTCCTGTATGGGCGATGGACGCTTCTTTACTTGTAATCCTCTTTGGATATATGCAGCTTTTAAGAGGGCTTCTTATATTTTTCTGTCATGATAGATTCATGAAACTTTCAAATAAGGTCACGAAGTCAGCTGTGCTTCAAAAGGTCGCTTTGATTCCCTTAGTATGGGGTCTTGCACTCGTATGGTTTGCGGTTACACATTGTAGCTGTATCTAAATTATTCTATTGAGTAAAAGGACGCACGGATATCAAAAATGATATTCGTGCGCTTTTTTTGGTTATTCACTATAACGAACATTTTATGATTTGTAAGTTATTTTTCTTCCACTTCGAAGTACCATTCCATCTTCAGCTGAAGATGCATTCAGGCTTGCGACTAGTGCATTCGCTCTTGCAACATGCTTTCGCGACTGTCTTCTACGAGGTGCTGCAGCATACGCAGGTAAGATTGCTTCATCATCTGATGAGGAAGAATGGATATGGGAGGATGGAGGCACTTCTATAGGACTAGGAGATTTAACAGTAGGAAGCATGATTCCCGAAGTATCTCCTTTTTCCCCTATATCAGAAGCTTCAATCTCAGCTTGTAGTACATCTATCATTTCCTCTTTTCCTTTGGCTGCACCTTCACCTACAGGTTGTGCAGGCTCAAGAGCAGGAGCATCGATTGCCGCTGCACCTCTTTCATTAGCTATCGCTGCTATTCTTTCTTGCTCTAGACGCGCTTCATCTTTTTCAGCTACAAGTTTTTCTAGTTTTTGACGAAGATCATCACCAATCAACTCGTCTGCATTGAACAGTTTCCCATCATTAGGAACTGCACGACGCTTGTGGTTTACAATTGCACCAAGGCGATTTACTGAATCTGTAACTTTTTCGATAAGAGTAATGAGCTTTGTAGCCTCCATCTTATCCGCTGCTTTAACCACTTGAATCATGCCGGTTATAGCTGTTTTTGCCTTGCTATAATGCAAAACATCCGGCTTAGGTGCACAACCTCTTTTTCCTGTACAACAGAAAGCGTATGAAAGTTTTTGGAAAAATCGACCAGCACAACACCCTTTTTTAACGGGGAGTCCGTGTTCAGAAAGATAAGAATATTTCCAATTTGCATCGGCTATTTTGTTTAAATTTTTTACGCTTGTTTCGTAAATATCAAGAACCATATATTCCTCTCAGTTATTTTGTTATCGCAAGTTCTTTATCGCGCGATCGGTGACTTCATGTCAAATAAAAAGTTCTCCATGAGAGGGAGGAGGGGGTTGTTTTAGGCTTGTAGGCCAGTTGTAAAGGATTGCTGCTTAATTTTTGTCAGATAGCAACTCTAAGGTTGCGTGAGCCCAAAATATTCGTATCCAAAGTGCAGTGCAGCTTCAATAAATTCTTGAATACGTGGATTCTCTTTTGCTTTTTTACTCTTACGCGTCTTTGTTATTGCAAGTTTAAAAGAGGATATATGAACTAGATTTTTTTTCTCTTCAAAAGGTGAAAAATTTTGAGGAAGCTCTTTTGCTGCCCTGACCATTTGTTCGGCGATTTGGTAGAAGGATGTGCCAAAATGGCTTTGATGTTCGATCATGCGTACAGATTGTTCCCACAAGCTCTGCAAAGTACAAGCGAGCTGAAAGTGATCTTTAGGTTTAAAAGAGATGCATCGTTTACTTGCCATTTTCAAAAATCGCTCTTTTAAAGAAGCGTGGCGTAGTTTTACTTGTTCTGTGTTTTTTTGATCACTGACAAAATAGGGAGACATGGGACGATGAGTAAAATGTGCGGGAATAGAATTACCTGGTAGATGCGGGAGTATGCCGTCGCAGAGCTCTTGATAGAAATCGAGATATAAAAGAGCTTGGAGACTCTCCTCAGAAAATTTATTAATCAGCTCTAAAAATATTTTCTGAACAAATGTTTTCTTGCGACGAAGCCGCATGTCTCGACACGCAATTGTAATTTTTTTCTTGCCAATGATTGCATAAGAGGGTGTACGTACATCATTTTGAAAATCTAAAGATGGAGTTAATCGCATGTTTTCCGATAATGTCTGTGCCATTTTTGCATTTGAGAGAAGGTGAGAGCTAAAAAAAGTCTGTTCCATATTTTTTCCTAAAAAAAATAGTATATATCTAGGGTGTACTTGTTCTCATATGCAGATTAAAAGAATTTCAAGCAACCAAGAAAATAAAAATAAAGTTACACGACAAGTAATTTTTTGTAAATTTAAAATTATATAGCTACGATGAGATGCTTGTAATTTTCGAAGAAATATTTCACAATAGATGCCTTTAATAGAGGTGAGCAATGAAGAAGGCATTCTTGAAATTGATGTGCATTCTAACCCAGCTACTATGGCGACTACGTTATAAAGTCAGCTACAAGGGATTAGAAAAGGTGAAAGCGCAATTGAAAGAAGGGAAAAATGGAACAATTTTTTTGCCTAATCATCCTGCAATTTTCATAGATCCTCTACTCGTCACAATTCCTTTATTACAGTCTTTTTCTGTACGACCGCTGATTGTTGAATACATGTTTTATCATCCATTGGTTAATTGGGCTGCAAGGATTATCCAGGCGCTACCGATTCCTAATTTCCATACGGGCTTTAATATCATCAAGGAGCGCCGCACAAAGCGGATGCTTGGTAAGATAAGCGAGGGGCTGAAGCAAAATCAAAATTTTCTTGTCTACCCATCAGGTGCGACTAAACAGGGTCCAAAAGAAGTTTTAGGCGGTACTTTTGGCGTGCATCAGTTGATATCAGAAAACCAAGAGATGACAATTGTTCTTGTGAGAACGACAGGTCTTTGGGGAAGTATATTCTCAAGAGCGCTCACACATGGCGATGTGCCTGATATGAATAAAGCTCTCCAAAGAGCATTCTGGATGATTCTGAAGAATGCAATTTTTTTTATGCCTCGAAGAAAGGTGACCGTTGAATTTGAAGTTGTAGGTAAGGAATTTCCGCGTAAAGCAAGTAAGCAAGAGATTAATCGTTATCTTGAAGATTGGTATAATAAGCCATTTGAAAGTATTGATCATAAAGAAAATTTTGGAGAACCTTTGAGCTTGGTCTCTTATGCGTTCTGGAAAACAGAGCTTCCCCAGATTGCAGATGCTCTGGAAGAACGGTTTGAGCTTTCATCCGTTCCTGAGGTTATTAAAGATCAGATTCTTACTAAACTTTCAGAATTAACCAAGAGACCAAAAGATCAGATTCAGCCTTCACAAAAGCTTTTAGCAGATTTGAGCCTAGATTCTTTAGATCTTTCGGAGATTGTAGTCTTCTTGGAAGCGCACTATGATGTAGTGGCTATTAATCCTGGTGATCTGACAACTGTTTCTCGTCTTTTTATGATTGCCATGAAGACCTATCAGAAGCCAGAGGCACGTGAGACAGAATGGAATCTCAAGCGCTGGGAAAAAAATCCATCTTTTGAAAGAGCTCATATTCCTGATGGGGATACAATTCCCGAAGTCTTTTTACGAATCTGCGATCAAAAACTTTTCGATGTAGCTTGTGCTGATTCTCGTGCAGGCGTGATGAGCTATCGAAAGGTAAAAATGAAAGCATTATTACTTAGCGAGAAGATAAAAAACATTCCAGGGGATCGCATTGGTATACTTTTACCATCTTCTGTTACATGTCAAATTCTAATTTTGGCATGCATGTTTGCAGGCAAGACACCTGTGATGATTAACTGGACAGTTGGAGGCAGACACCTTGATACGGTTGTTGATGTATCAAAAATTCAAGTTGTACTAACCTCTTGGGGATTTTTAGATAATTTAGAAAATGTTGACATTAGCAGAATTGAAGAAATGCTTTACATGCTCGAAGAAATGAAGTTAGAGATTTCTGCTATAAACATTCTAAAAGCCGGATGGGAGTCCTTTCTTTCAAGTTCACGTCTTCTTTCTAAAGCGAAGTTTTTACATCTACAGCAAAAAAATGGAAAGAAAGAGGCCGTTATTCTCTTTACAAGTGGATCAGAAGCTATGCCGAAGGGAGTTCCTCTTTCGCATAAGAATTTACTTATGAATGAGCGGGCGGTGCTAGAGGCGATAGAGATTAGCTCTCAAGATCGCATTATCGCAACACTTCCTCCTTTTCACTCATTTGGTTTTGCAGTAACAGGTTTGATGCCATTACTTGCAGGCATTAAGGTTGTCTATTATCCGAGCCCAACGGATAGCAAGCGAATTGCAAAAGCGATTAAGAAATGGGGGGTGACTATCTTGGCGAGTGCGCCAACATTCTTAAAAAATATTCTAGCGGTTTCTGATCGCGAGCAGCTCTCTTTACTGCGTTTGATTGCAGCTGGTGCTGAGAAGTCCCCGCAGGAGCTCTATGATCTTGCCCTAAAACTGTGCTCACACGCTAAAGTTGTCGAAGGCTATGGCATTACAGAGTGCTCCCCAGTACTTACCTTTAATGTTGAGAGTCTGCGAGAATCCGGTGTTGGTTCACCTATTCCTGGAGTACAGCTCAAAATAGTAGATCCTGAAACACACCAGCCTATTCCAGATGGACAAGTAGGACTTATACTAGCTGCAGGCCCCAATATATTTAAAGGCTATCTGAATGAAGGTATTCAAAGTCCTTTCCTCGAAATGGGCGGTAGTCGTTGGTATATAACGGGAGATCTGGGTAAGCTTGATGACAATGGGAACCTACTTTTAGCGGGACGGTTGAAGCGTTTTGTAAAAATTGGTGGCGAAATGATTAGTCTTGCGGCAGTTGAAGAGGCTGTAAGTCAGCATATAAATGAGATCACCAAAAAGATCCCAGAGCTTCCTCAAGTTGCACTCCGTGCAGGTACTGAAGGGGATGGTAAACCAAAGCTTACACTTTTTAGCTGTCATCCATTTGAGGCAAATGAGCTCAATCAGCTACTCAGACAAAAGGGATTTAGTAGTCTTGTAAAAATAGATAAGGTCTGCAAAGTGGATGCAATTCCAGTGACCGCAACTGGTAAGATTGCGTATCGACAACTTGAAAAAATGATGGATGAATATGCCGCAGTTTGAAACTTCCTTACAACTTGTAAATACTGAGACGCGTAAAAAAGAAGAGGTGCGCCCGCTAGACGGTAAGGTGGTGCGCCTTTATACCTGCGGTCCTACGGTGTATGACTTTGCTCATATTGGCAATTTTCGCACCTTTATTTTTGAAGACCTTTTGCGTCGGACGATTCGATTTTTTGGTATGAAGGTCATTCAGGTCATGAATCTGACGGATATTGATGATAAGACAATCCGAGGGGCGCTTAAAAATAATCTCTCCTTAAATGAATTTACCTCCCAGTATAAAAAAGCTTTTTTTGAAGATCTTAAAACTCTCAATATTGAGCCTGCAGATCACTATCCTGAGGCAACGCAGTATATTCCAGATATGATTGAGATGATTGAGACGCTGATGAAAAAGGGAATTGCCTATACGGGTGCAGACGGTAGCATCTACTATGCGATTTCAAAATTTCCCTGTTATGGAAAGCTCTCTCATCTTAAGTTGGAGAACCTGCAAGCAGGTGCCTCTGATCGAGTCGCTGTCGACGAATACACGAAAGATCATATTGCCGATTTTGTTCTTTGGAAAGCGTATGAGAGAGAGCGTGATGGAAAGATTTTTTGGGAGAGTCCTTTTGGAAAGGGGCGTCCTGGTTGGCATATTGAATGTTCTGTCATGGCTCAAAAAATTCTTGGCGATGAGATTGATATTCATGCAGGTGGTGTAGATCTTATCTTCCCACACCATGAGAATGAAATCGCGCAGACAGAAGCCTGCACAGGCAAACACTTTGCACGGCTTTGGGTGCATGCAGAGCATCTACTCGTGGATCATAAAAAAATGTCGAAGAGTGCGGGTAACTTTTACACCTTAAGAGATCTTTTAAAAATTGGTTTTACAGGTCGTGCAATCCGTTTTCTTCTTTTGCAAACGCACTATCGCGTGCAGATGAACTTTACAATGCAGGCGCTCGAGGGCGCTAAGCACTCACTCCAGCGCATTGATGACTTTATTGCACGCCTTGAGAGTTATAAACCAACAAAGACTGGCCTGACTGGTTCATTGAAAGAATATTTAGATATTGCCCTTCACTCTTTTACTCAAGCGTTAGGGGACGATCTGAATACCTCAGAGGCGCTAGCTGCACTCTTTGAGATGATTCGTCATGTCAACAGCTTGCATGATCGCGAAGAACTTACGAAAGACGATGTTTCCGAGGTTTTACAGTTGCTTGCGCGTTTTGATTCTATCCTTGGACTCATGAACTTTGAGAAAGAAGAGGTGCCTGCAGAGGTACAAGCGCTTGCAGATTTGCGCAAGCAAGCTCGCCTTGAAAAAAACTGGAAGCGCTCAGATGAATTACGAGCGGAAATTGCGTTAAAGGGCTATAGCGTTGAAGATCTACCAGACGGTGTTCGCCTCAAAAAAATATAAAAAGCCATTCAAAAATTACTGTAAGTGATACTTAAGGCGCCGCCGCCGACTTTTATTCAACGCTGTGAGGTCTTCATTTTAACGTTAAGGATGCCGACAAGTCGGCATCTAGGAATGCTGTGGCAGAGTCACAGCCTCCAAATTATTTGCAAGTACGCGTGTACTATCAGTGGTTTAACTTTCAACAAGCTCAAATCTTGGGTTTTTCTCTTTAAAGGCGTCGATAAAAGCTTGTTTGTCAGCCGCTGTTATTTTGTTTCTAATGGTGATAGTTTCGTCTGGCTGAGCGTTTGGTTTTCGGTCTCGATTAATCGTTAATTTCTTTAGATTTTTACAAGGGAGGAGTTGAGGTAGTAGAACAGTGTTAGTGGAGCCATTTAGGTTAACTGTAAAACACAGATTATTCTCACTTACATCTAAGATTTCAATTTGCGGAAAGAGCG
>JAQGPK010000060.1 GCA_028293095.1 Chlamydiia bacterium
TGCTCTTTAAAAGCACAAGAGCCAAGGCTCTTTCTACTTCACGTCCTAAAAGCTCTCTTGCCTCTACTACCTTTTCATGCACAGCATCTTCATAAGGCAAAATCCCTTTTTCTATAACCTTATAGAAGGACAGGCCGGATTTATCATTATAGCGTAGCTCTGAAAATGCTGTAGGCGCTAATACAAAAGCTTCTGTAATTTCAATGGGTTGATTTGGCTCCCGTCTCACCACTCGCTCTTTTGACCGCTCAAGTCTCCACTGATCAACTATAGAATTGTTTTGTTTACTCTTTGGATCTCGAAGATAGGACGCTACTTTTTCCGGCTTATCTTTTATCTTCTGCCACATTTTCCTTACATGAGCCGATAGCCTGCAAGCAATACGAGCCTTGTCTTTGCTTTCAAAATTGCAGAGTTGAGGTGACCTACTTTGCTCGTGCTCTCGTTCTCGATCAAGCTGTCTCAAAAGATCATCGAAATGGCTATTTGCTATCTGCTCTTTTACTTCAGCAAGAGGCTTCCATTCTCCATTTTCTTGCAAGAACTGAGCAGGCTTTTGAGAACGAACACGGACGTAGGCAGCGTCTAGCACCTTATCTAAGAGCTGGTCAAGTGTTCCGTCGGAAGAGGCTTGCGCAAAAGTCACAATCTCAGGGGCATCTGCTCTTTCTAAGACCACAATACGGTAATAATGCACACCGTCTTGCGTGTAGGCTTGAAGGGGCGGGTGTGATGCGTTGAGTGGAGCTTTATCCAACACGCGCATAAAATCAGCGCGATTTTTCACGCCAGTAAATGGAAATGTACCACCTTGCTCATGGAGTTTTTCCTCTTCTTCATTAAGCACTGCAGCATCAAGTGCTGCTGCCAGCCATTCAGGATGCTCATCCACAATACATTTGCGGCTATACTCATCAATCAAGACTCTTGCCTTTTGATCAAGTCTATCAAGTGCTGTAAGACGCTCATCTGCGCTCCCTCCCTTGATAGCTCCAAGCTCTGGAAACTTGGTTTGCAACACTTTCCAATTCTTGTCTTGAACTTCCCATTCCCAAGTTTTCTTGACCCCGACTTTTGCTTGTAAATGTTCCTTATTAACAGAGCCATATTTCAAACGATAATACTTCTGTACAAGCTCTGGAAAGATATTTTTGAGTTCGTTAACAGCTAAAATCTTCTCAGGAGGAAGTAATGCATTCGCCCCTTTCCCCTTTAGCTCTTTTGGATCTCGAATCGCATTTGCATAGATTTCAAACTTTTCAACATCTCTCATATTTTGAAACTGGAGCTCTTTAGGAAGTGTATACAGCTCAACGTCTACATATTCGTTCAGATGGCGATAAAAGTCTGAAAATGGCAATGGAGAAACCAGAATGGAGTCTTGATTTTCATGAAAAAATCGACGAAAGAGAACGACATTACGCCAAGCTTGTATTAACCTCGACTGATCCATACCTAAACGTCTCAGTTCTTCTTGGAAATAGCCATTTAAGGTATCGCCTTTAAAATAGGCATCGCGCTTGCTTTCATTGTAGCTTGCTTTCACATTCGCAACCAAACTGTTGAGTACTTCATCATTACTGACTTGATATCCCTTACCTTCGGCAATTTTTGCTGTGTTGATCACATATTTGGCGATCAACTCTAAGAAATCTTTACCAAACCAATCTTGGATGGAATGATATCCAAAAAGCGAAAGGTCTTTATAGGTTAGCTCATGATCGGGTTTCAGCCACTCATACTGCTTTTCTTGATAGCGAATCAGCTGCTTCAGATAGAGAGAAGGGAAGCGACGTTCTGCTAAAAAAAGCTGTATACGGGCAGTCATTGCCTCTGACGATGCTGCATCGGTTTGCATACGAAGTTGATCAAACGCTTTTTTAATATCTGGCGCGAAATAGGCCCAGACTTGCTCTGCAGAGATAAAATTTGCACTCGGATTCGAGTAAGGCACAAAACGCTTTTCTTTTTCTAGACGAGAGGTAAGCTCACTCTTCATTTTTGGAAGATAAGGCACTTCAATAACTTCAGCAATGCCTGTCTCTAAAATATCCTTAGAAATGAACTCATCATTGAAGGGATTACCACCTACACGGCTCTGCACATCTCGAGAATCGGATGCAAGCAAGTGAATTAAGTTATTGAGCTCTGATCGGTACACTTTACTGCCATCTACTGCAATAAAAGCTACAGAGTCCTTTTTTTCACCTCCTGCAAAAGAGCTATATGTGCCAAAAAATGAGAACGAAATCACAATAACAACTGTAATCGCGATAAAAAAAATCTTCTGATAACGTCTAAAAAACTCTAACATAATGGCCATCTCTCTTCAGTTTTGCAAAGATCGTAACAAAACGGCTGGCTTTCTTGCATTCATTTTAGTAGGATCATATTCAAAACTTATTTTGCTGCATAAGATTAAGCTCAAATTTTTTTAGGAAGCTACCATGTCATTCTTAAATCAAGTAAGCAAATTTTTCAAAGATGGCTCATTTACTCCCAAAACTTTTGTCTGTCTTCGTGAAGGATACTCTCAAAAAGCTTTCTTTCAAGACCTTCTGGCAGGTATCACTGTCGGTGTCATTGCCCTCCCCTTAGCGATGGCGCTTGGCATTGGCTCAGGTGTCACTCCCGAACGAGGCCTTTTTACAGCAATCATTGCAGGTTTTTTAATTTCCTTTCTGGGTGGCAGTCGCGTACAAATCGGTGGCCCTACAGGGGCTTATGTGGTGATTGTCTATGATGTAGTCGCCCGCCATGGCTATGAAGGCCTTGCTATTGCAACTCTTTTAGCCGCCTGCATTCTCATTATATTAGGGCTTACAAAGTGTGGTACTTATATTCGCTTTATCCCCTACCCTGTTACCACTGGTTTTACGACAGGCATTGCAACGTCGATGTTCATCAACCAAGTTAAAGATATTTGCGGTCTTCAAATTCCTAAGGTTTCCATTGAATGTCTCGAACGTCTGCATCAGTACTGGGAATTTAAATCGACATTCAACCCCTGGTCAATTGCCATTACTGCCGTAGCTCTGACAATTATTGTGATTTTCCGAAAGATTTCACGCAAAATACCAGGCGCTATCATTGCAGTTATTATAACTGCCTTCTTCGTCTTCTTTTTTAATATCCCTGTCGACACGATTGAAAAAAAATTTGGTAGCATACCTAACATGCTGCCAGTACCAACCTTTCCTTCTATTTCACTTGAAAATATTCAACGCATGTTTCCAGATGCCATCGCCATTGCTCTTCTTGGCGCCATCGAATCGCTCCTCTCCTGTGTTGTTGCGGATGGCATGACAGGCTTTCGTCATAAATCAAATCTTGAATTAGTAGCACAAGGTGTAGCGAACTTTGGATCTGTTATTTTTGGTGGCATCCCTGCAACAGGGGCCGTTGCAAGAACAACTGCGAACGTACAACTTGGTGCAAAAACTCCAATTTCTGGCATGATTCATGCGGTTACTATTTTACTCCTCATGCTCCTTCTTGCACCACTGGCTGTTAAAATACCCCTAGCATCACTCTCTGCGCTTCTTGTGTTTGTGGCCTACAATATGGCAGAGTTTGACCATTTTAAAGACATCTTAAAAGGGCCAAAGAGTGAATCACTTATCCTCTTAACTACCTTTTCGCTCACTGTCCTCATAGACCTTACAGTTGCAGTACAGG
This sequence comes from Chlamydiia bacterium, assembly GCA_028293095.1. GTDB lineage: Bacteria > Chlamydiota > Chlamydiia > Chlamydiales > FEN-1388 > JAHFTM01. The sequence goes on from JAQGPK010000060.1 coordinate 3,679, forward strand.
CAGGCGTTCTCATTGCAGCGTTTCTCTTTTTGAAGCACATGACTGAAAAGACAACTCTTCGAGCCTGCAAACTTTTAGAAGCGGAAGAGGCTATAAAGGAAAATCCCTCTACTTTCCCATCCCACATACCAAGTGGCGTTGAAATATTTGAAATCGATGGCCCCTTTTTCTTTAGTGTGTCCGATATCTTAAATGATGCTTTACGGCGACTTCCTAAAAACCCTAAAGTGTTTATTTTACGACTTCCTAAAGTCCCACTGATTGATGGCTCAGGCATGCAAGCATTAAAAGTCTTTCACAAAAAATGAAAGGCCCTCGGAATTGAATTTAAACTTACAGAAATACGCCCTGATGTCATGCGCATTTTAGCAAGAAGTGGAATTAAAAAAGCTCTTGGAGAAAATAGCTTCTTTGCAACCCTTGATGACGCCCTTGCCATTTTCTTATCTAAATAAAAAGGTACAGTATGCGAATTTTAGAAGCCGATGCCCTTCCTACGACAACTCCCTCGTTGCAACGAACAAGCTCCTCCTCCACATGGAAAGGAAGGGTTATTACCTGGATTGTCATTACGCTTACTCTAATCGCTATAAAAATTATGCATCTCCTACACACTTTATTTGCTACGAAAGAAGAGGATAAAATCCGCACCTTTAGATCGATTGCAAGTTTTAGAGAACTCCATACATTAGAGCTTCAAAATTTTGTAAATATCAATGATGACAGAATCGAAAATGGCCATAACAATCTCGGTCATGATATCTACAGTATCCTTATCTCCTATTCTATTGAGGATCTTTTACGATCGTCCGTTGGTACTATCTCCTCACTTTCAATTGAACAGCAGTTAACAATCAAAGAGATCGGACCTACATATAACAGCTTAGATCTTCACTCCATCCGATTTTCAGCAACCGACATACAACAAATTGTTACTCTGTTTCCGAATCTTGAGACTCTTAACCTTTCCAAAGCCACGCTCGATGCAAAAGGCTATGAGTTCTTACAAAAGCTCAAAAAATTGAAAAGTCTTAATCTTTCTGGAATGCTTGTACTTAATAGAGATCTTCCTCTTCTTGCTCGGTTTTCTTCTCTTGAAAATCTGAATCTTTCAGATTGCGTTATTCAAGACGGTAAAGGACTCAAGGAGCTAAAGCAACTCAAGTGCCTCACTATTAGAAATGCCACTTGTATAGGAGGTGTTGGAATACAAGGCCTTGCCTCTTTAACCCAGCTTGAATCACTGGACATCTCTTCTTCACAGTATTTTAGCGATGCCTCTCTGCAAGCTCTGCAGACTCTCACTCAACTCAAAGAGCTCAACCTTTCAAAAACAAGTATCACGAATCAGGGAATGATCGCTTT
>JAQGPK010000062.1 GCA_028293095.1 Chlamydiia bacterium
AGTTGAGTGTGTTGGTGATGATATTGCCTGGATGCATTGGGGTAAAGATGGTAGGCTCTATGCAATTAATCCAGAAGCTGGCTTCTTTGGAGTTGCACCTGGGACCTCTCTGAAGACAAATCCGAGCGCAATGAAAACAATTGAGAAAAACACTATTTTCACAAATGTAGCACTTACTGAAGATGGCGATGTCTGGTGGGAAGGAATGACAGATTCGCCGCCCAACCATCTGATTTCTTGGAAGGGTGTGGCTTGGGATCCAAGCTCCTCTGAAAAAGCTGCGCATCCAAATTCACGCTTTACAGTTGGGGTTGATCAGTGTCCTGTTGTAGACCCTGAATATTTGGCTGCAAGTGGCGTTCCTATTTCTGGTATTATTTTTGGTGGTAGAAGATCTCATACAATGCCTCTTGTGCGCCAAGCTGTAAATTATGCACATGGTGTTTTCTTGGGCGCTTCGATGACGTCAGAGACGACAGCTGCAGCCAAAGGCGAAGTTGGTAAGCTGCGACATGATCCTTTTTCGATGCTTCCTTTTTGCGGCTATCATATGGGAGACTATTTTGCCCATTGGCTTTCGCAGGAGAAAGAAGGGAGAAAGATGCCTGAGATTTTCTATGTAAATTGGTTTTTGAAAGATAGCGCTGGAAAATTCTTATGGCCGGGCTTTGGGGATAACATTCGCGTGATCAAGTGGATGTGTGAGCGTATTGACTATAAGGTCCAAGCTGAGAAAACAGCGATAGGCTATCTTCCTGAAAAGTCAGCTTTTGCTGAAAACAAGCAGCTGTTTGAAATTGATAAAGAGGCCTGGAAAAAAGAAGTTCAGGATCTTGAGTCTTATTTCCATACCTTTGGAGAGAAATTGCCTCAGCCACTTACTGCGGAACTCCAACTTCTCAAAACAGCATTCTCTAACTAACAAATAGCGATGCGTTAAATCATTTTTTTAATGCAAAGAAATGCAGAAGACGCAAAGAGAAAGAAATAGATTTACATATGGTTAAAGACAAGGGTCAATTTATTTAGAAAGTGTTACCTCTGTTAGTGGTGAACTGGATCCTCTCTGTGTTCTCTGTGGTAAAAAATAGAAAACAAAATTATCCACCGTACATCTTTTTAATTCTCTTTGCGCCTTTGCCCTCACTCGCTCCTTTACGTTAAAATTGCTACAATTTGCTTGCAATCTGAGGGAAAATAGGGTACAACAAAGCTCCTTTTATTATGATTCGGTTTAATCGTAAATGGCTCATCAAGAAGATGATAGAATAAAAAAGCGTCGCACTCAAAGGCTTGTGCAAGCGTTAAGCGCGAGCTTGCTCGTGAATTTAATTCTCTCAGTTTTGTGCATTTATGAATGGCAAAGTTCAGGGTACTGCCTTCTGAAAAATCTTCAATGCAAACCTATTGAAGTTTCCGTAGTTTCTTCTTCTGAAGTAGCCGAAAACCTGTATTCAGCTCTTAATTCTCTGAAAGACAAATCTAGTACAGAGCTTCTTTCACAGCTTAACTGTGAACGTATCATTGACGATGGTTATCAGGTTAGAGACCTTGCTTTAGGTGTGCTGACTTCAAAATATCATTTTGCCATTCAAAAGGCGCTCCCGAATGGCCTACAGCCAAAGCAGGAGCGGGTCATTCAGCTTACAGATGAAAAGATTACGGTATATCCAGGACTTTCGCAGGATCATTTTTTGGCAATTTCGCATTTTGTACAAGAAGAGCGTTTTCCATTTACTGCTGAAGGCCTCTTTGAGCAATTAAAGCAAGATAGCTCAAATCCAGAATTGAGGGCAGCATTTGTGCAAACACGTGAGTACATCACTTGTGAGACAGTATTGAAAGAGAGTGGCGATACCAATAGAGACACACTGGTGGCAATGCTTCTTACGGGCAACTGGAAAATGATTTCAGATTTAGTTGAAGGACCTAAAAGCGAACAGGACCTCTCGATAGAAAAGCAGCAGAAATTTATACTTTCCTATATTGCACTCGGATCAAAGTCTGCAGCAGAGTATTTGATACGACATGATCGAGAATTTGCAATCCATAAACTTGATGATATACAAGCTATGAATCTTCTAGGCTTACTCGAAGATCAGCCCGCGCTCTGCCAAGAGTATGCCTTAGCTCTTTTAGAGAGTAACCGAAAGAATGAAGTGTGGCAGTTTGCGATGAATACACTTATTGCTCTTCCAACAAGTGAAGGATTAAAAGGCCGCTCGCGTAATGACCTTTTACGCTTCTTTGGAAAGAAAGTGCCAAAAGATGAGAAAAGTGTGATGACGGCAGTAGTCGATGTAAAAGCAAAGTCTACTACAGTGAAGCCAGTTGCTAAAAAAGTAGAGCCTACCAAAGCAAAAGCTGTAGCTATCGCGCCAACTACTCCTAAACCTGTCAAGAAGAGCAAGAAAGAGCGTACTTATATTGTACAAACTGGCGATAACCTTTGGAAAATTTCAAAGAAGTTTCGAGTTCAAATTGAAGATATTCGATTTGTTAATAAGCTTCAGTCAGATGCATTGAAGCCAGGCACTATTCTCCGTATTCCGTCGTAGTATTCATTATATAGTAAATCTATTGTAATGGATCGTGATATAGTAAATCTATTGTAATGGATCGTGACCACCGGGATGCCAAGGATGACATTTACCTATTCGCTTGACTGTAAGCCATACTGCTTTTAAAAAAGTTTTTTCTTTAAAGGCATCAAGGGCGTACGATGAGCAAGAAGGCGTAAACCGACAATTCATTCCCAAAAGAGGGCTAATGCAGAGTCGATACGCCTTGATGAGCCAGATTATAGGCCACTTCATATCGTGATCATCTCCTGCTTCTTTCTTTTAGCAGCAATCATGCCACCAAGATATCCAAGTCCAGAGAGCGCAAGAGGAAACAATTCTCCATACACTCCTAAGGGAAAAAGTTTCACTCCTATGAATCCAATCGCGCCCGCTGCAACTGATGCGACAGCTGCAGGTAGAAGAGTGAGGCAACGATCCTTCATAAAGACAGCTGCAATAAAAGGAACAAAAAGGCATGCCACAGAAAGCTCATAGCTTGCAACCATACAAGAAAGAATATTGGTTGCTGTATAGGATCCTATAAGCGCAAATATTCCAATGCCAAAGGTGATCCACTTGGTCCGGTTAAGTGGAACTGCGTTTGTACTTGTGAAGTCTTGTGAAATATTAGAGCTTACAGCTGAGAGGAGAGACGATGCTGTTGAAATGATCGCAAGTAGTACGGCTGAAGCTGCACAAGAGACAAGCTTTGGACTTGTGAGGAGTTTGACAACTTCCATGAACTTACTCGTAGGTCCCTGTTCTACATGGAGTGTTTCTGCCAGCATGCCAAAATAGACTGGGATTGCTGCTAATAGGAGCAAAATGAGGGCTGAAAGTAGCCCTGCACGACTGACATCACTCGAGCTTTTGGCTGCAAAGCAGCGCTGCGTCATATCTTGTTCAATGAAGGTAAAAAGAAAAGGCATCAAAAGATAGCCCAGAATTTTAGGTTCTGCAACCGGCCATTTGGTCGCAACTTCAAAAGAGACAGAAGGAGCTGTAGTCAAAATAAAGCAAAAGGCTGTAATTAACATGCCGATCATGACGACTGCTTGAACAGTATCTGTCCAGACAACCGCTAAGAAACCGCCTTGTGTTGTGTAGAGGATTACCACCATCCAAGCAAGGAGAAAAATCCACTCTTCTCCCCAGCCGGCAGAAAAAAGAAAGGCGCGTAGCGCCACAGCTTGAGCAATTAAAATCCCAGTTAAGGAGATGACTGAAAGAAGTGCGGCACCCTTTTTTAGGAGGTGACTTCCATAGTACCGCTCAAAGAGATCAGCTGTAGTATTGAGCTCTAGTGAGCGAAGCTTAGCGCCAAAGCCAGCGCCAAGTCCTAAAAAGCCTAAGCAATAGCCTAATGGGAAAAAGAAGGCATAAGGTCCAATTTGAAAAGCTGCATCTGCTGTCCCTAGAATAAATCCTCCGCCAATTTGCGTGGCAGCAAAGGTCATTGTGAGCAAGGGCCATGAAAGTGTGCGTCCTGCTAAAAAATAATCACTTTGCTTTTTTGCGCGTTTTGAAAAGAATACGCCTATTGCAAAAGAGAGGGCTAGGACAAAGAAAAAAGGAAGTAAAGAATAATCCATAACATCACCAAAAAATATAATTTAAACTATGTATCTATGTGTCAAAGAGGCAAGAACTAGGACTTATGATGGCAATGATGGTGAACAAAAAGAAGGGAAGCAAAAAAGATTTCAAGTTTATTACTACACGGGTACTTTTTCATAGTTCACTAGCTCCTTTTTTCTATGTTAGTGGGGTTAGTATAGCATAAAGCTCAATTATATTCAAAATATATTTCCATATTAAGAAGAGTGATTTGGCGTAGTAAAAACAATGCTGTTTTTTATTAAATAGGGGAGCTGATAAACTCCGCGACTCGTGTTGTGCAGGCGCTTTAACAATTAACCAAAAATAGGTCGAGTATGAGTCCTCTGTCTGTATCTGAAAAGCAGGAAGTATCCAAAGATTCTACATTGCAAAACATGAGTACTGACTCAAAAGGTACATGGAATGGACGTCAAGTAGTGAGCTCTTCTTCAGAAGATTCAAAGGTTAGTCCGATTGCAGCCTCTTCACTTGTCGCTTCTACTCAAACTTGTGATTCTCAGAAAGAAGAAAGAAAAGAAGCCTCTCAGATGGTTCCTGTAAAGCATCATTCAATTACAGTTAATAAGGAGTATGAGGTACGCGTAAGTAAGCTTTTGCAAGATGTTACCTGGGATTTCCAGAAGCTTTCCCCATCCTTTCAAAAAGAATTAGAAAGTGTACGAAGTACATTAACAAAGTTGAATTTTGATGAACAAATTACTGGCATTCAGTTACAAGGTCTTTTAACCTACTTTTCAAGAATTAGAAAACTATTTTTTGCATCTTTGCGCATTCCAGAAGACTTTTTTTCAACTATAGTTCATGGTGAACAGATTG
>JAQGPK010000063.1 GCA_028293095.1 Chlamydiia bacterium
TTTTTATCCAAGTTTGTGACGGAAGAACCAACGAGCGCTTGTGAGCGTAAAGAGGGCAATGATTGCCATGGGCCATGTATTACTAAAAACAACATCTACTGGCATTGCTTTTAAAAATGATCCTTTAGCAACTACTAAAAAATAGCGCAAGGGGACAAGTGCTGTGACTGGTTGTAGCCAATCGGGCATATTTTCGATAGGGGTTGCAAATCCAGAGAGCAGCACAGAGGGGCTCATAAAGACAAACGATCCGAGGATGGCTTGTTGCTGGGTAGAGCAGAGAGAGGAAATAAAAAGGCCAATGCCAACGATGGCAGAGACAAAGACAAACATACTGGCATAGAGAGCAAGAAATGAGCCTGTAAAGGGAATTTGGAAAAGATGAATACCAACAAAAATGATGAGCGTTCCGGCAATCATGGAAATAATCATGGCAGGCACACTTTTCCCAATGAGGATTTCAATGGGACGCAGCGGTGATACTAGTAGTTGATCAAACGTTCCGAGTTCACGCTCTCTTGCAACCGATAAGGCCGTGATGATTAAGGCCTCTAGCATCGTGAGAATCCCGCAAAGACTTGGCACATTGAACCAGTAGTAGATGAGGTTTGGGTTATACCAGTTGCGTGGGATAATTTCGGCATGCTGCAGCTCGACTTGCGCTCGCTTTGAATAGTCTTTATTAAACTGATCGATAATCGTTGTGGCATATCCTGCAACAATTTGCGAAGAATTAGATTTTCGACCATCGAGAATGAACTGGACTGAAGCAGGTTTTTTAGCATCGAGATTGCGCGAGAACTGTTCATCAATGGAGATCACCATCACGCCATTTTTGTTATCGATGAAGGGGGCAATCTCTTCAACCGATTGAAGATAGGTAATGTATTTAAAGGTCGGAGCGCCGTGGAAGCGTTGGATCAGCTCAAAGGCTTTCTCGCCGCTATCACGATTTAAAATGCCAATCGAGACGTTCTGCACATCAAGCGTTGCTGCAAAGGCAAAGATCAAGAGCTGCGTGATAGGAGGGAGGATCAACACAATGCGGCTCTTTTTGTCTCTCCAGACAGCTAAGAATTCTTTATAGATGAGAGCTAGTATTCGATGGAACATTAATCCAGCCTTTTTACAGTTTTAGAAGCTGTAATTGTAAAAAATAGTAACCCAATTGTGAGCATAACGAGAGTGTCAATGAGTAGTAACTGCCAGACATTACCAACGAGAAAAAGTGTCTGGAGTGCGGAGACGAAATAGCGTGCTGGGATGCAGTAGGTTAAAAGCTGGATGGGAATAGGCATACTGCTAATTTCAAAGATAAAGCCTGAGAGGATAAATGCTGGCAAAAATGCGGTGACGAGTGAAACTTGAGCTGCGACAAATTGATTTTTAGCAAGTGTTGAAATTAAGAGTCCAAGACCGAGGGCGGTAAAAAGAAAGACACTTGATACAGCTCCCAATACAAAGTAGGATCCTCGGAAGGGGACTTCATAGAAAAAGACAGAAATAAACACACAGAGCGTCATCGAAAAAAGACCCAGGAGAAAGTAGGGAATTAGTTTTCCAACAAGCAGCTCGACAATAGTCACAGGCGTTGACATCATGGCCTCCATGGTCCCTCGTTCCCATTCTCTGGCAACGACAAGCGCTGTTAAAAGAGTGCCGATTAGCGTCATAATGATGGCAAGAGATCCAGGAATCAGAAAGTTGCGGCTTTCAAGCTCTTCATTATACCAAAAGCGTGACTGGATATTGATGAGAGGAAGTCCTTTTAAGCCACTACTGATCGCCTCTTGCTGTAGCCAGTTTTGAAAAGCGGCCCGCACATAGTTTTGAACAAAATTTGCAGTATTCGGCTCGCTCCCATCTGCAATCACTTGAATTGGCGCTGTTACGTTGCGTTTTCTAAATGCTGAGAAGTAGGCCGGAACAATCACGATTCCACGGATATGACCACTCACAATGTCTTTATGAAAAGCTCTTCGATCACGTGCAACGGTTACCTCAAAATAGGGGGAGTTTGTGAGTGATGTAGCAAAGCTTTGGACATCAGGCGAGGTGTCTTCAAGGACAAGGCCAATCCGAAGATGATTGGCGTCTAAAGAGACTCCAAATCCGTAGATGAACAGTAACACCAAAGGCAAAACAAGGCTTATTAAAATACTGCTGGGATCGCGAATGATTTGAAAAAACTCTTTAATGATCAAAGCTTTTACTCTTCGAAATCGCTCTTTATTATGCATGATGTAGGGCGTCATATTGTTCGATTAAATGAATAAAGGCATCTTCTAATGTTGGTAAAGGGTGGTTTTCGGTGCGCGCCATTTCCTTGAGCTCGTCGGGTGTACCTACGGTGATGAGCCTGCTTTGGTAGACAAGCCCGATTCTATCACAATATTCCGCCTCATCCATAAAGTGAGTGGTCACCATTACAGTCACTCCTTTTTCTACGAGACCGTTGATGTGATTCCAGAATTCACGGCGTGTTAGTGGATCAACGCCAGATGTTGGTTCATCCAAAAAAAGCACTTGAGGGTGATGCATAACAGCACAAGAGAGGGCCAAGCGCTGTTTAAATCCTAGAGGAAGTGTTTCTGCGGATTCATCTAGAAAATCTTTAAGATTAAAAATCTCAATCATTTCATCAACAGCTTTCTCGCGAGCCTCACCTATTAAATTATACACTCCTGAAAAAAAATGTAGGTTTTGCCAGACGCTTAAATTTCCATAGAGTGAAAACTTTTGGGCCATATAGCCGATACTTGATCGAGCCTTACCAGGTGCTTTTTGAAGATCAAATCCGTTGACAAGAGCACTTCCAGAAGTTGGTTTTAAAAGCCCGCACATCATTTTAAATGTTGTCGACTTTCCAGCGCCATTTGGACCTAAGAGGCCAAATATCTCGCCAGCTTGGATTGAAAATGTGATATCACTTGCCGCATAAAATGATCCAAAGCGTTTGGTGAGACTCTTTGCCTCGATAACGATTTTATTGTTAGAATAAATTTGAGGAGTTTTTTCCGCAAGCAGCGAGATACCACCAGGCCCCCCTCCTAAGATATCAATGAAGGCATCTTCAAAACGAGGAGGCGTAGGCAAAATGGAGATTTTTTCATCTATTTCAAGTGATTGAGGAGTAATGGAGGAGCTACCTTTATCTCGTAATACGATGCGTACATCACTTCCTTGAATCACACCATCAATGATATGTTCATTGCAAAGAGCCTTTTCCAGTACTTTTCGGCGGCCTGTAGGAATATTTGTAATCTTAAAGGTGCGATCAAGGACTCTTTTTGTAAGATTTTTTGTAGAACCATGGTAGAGTAATTTACCCTCATTTAGAAGCAGAACCGTTTCGCATTTTTCGGCCTCAT
>JAQGPK010000099.1 GCA_028293095.1 Chlamydiia bacterium
AGCAGGTGCGCAAGAACAGCTAGAAACTAGGGCGAAGAGACATTCGATTGATATCATTACAGGGATCTATTCAGGTGATCCTGCAGCCGTTGTCTTCGATGCCTTTCAAGCTGCCAAGGCTCGTGGAATTGATTATGTCCTCATCGATACTGCAGGGCGTCTAGAGAACAAAACGCATTTGATGAAAGAGCTTGAAAAAATCAAGCGTACAGGCCAAAAACTGATTCCAACAGCGCCACATGAAACGCTTTTAGTTCTCGATGCCACAATTGGACAAAACGGGCTCCATTTAGCAAAAACGTTCCGTGAATTTGTCCCTCTTACAGGCCTTGTTCTCACCAAGATTGATGGGACAGCAAAGGGAGGGACCGCCATTGCTATTCAAAAGGAGCTGGGTATTCCGATCAAATTTTTAGGAACAGGCGAGACGGTGTCTGATCTTGCAGTCTTTGAACCACAAGCCTTTATCCATTCTTTATTTTCTTATGAGTAACTTATCCCACTAACAAATTTTTTTACTGAGGTTGTATGTCCAGCTCAATACCCACGCCTATGTCTGATATTGTCCCCCAATATGCTTTCCACGATACTTCTACACGAGTAAAAGAGATACCTTATCAATCTATTAAAGTAAGCCCAAAAAAAGAGAAATCTTTAAGTAAAACCTACACCGTATTCAGAGAGGCGAATAAGGCAGGTCGTGAGTCAGTATTTCTCTCTAGACGCACCCCACAAAATCAAATAAATAGATATAAAAGAAATCATATACAAAAGCTAAAAGAAGCATTCCCCGCTCATTCACTTACTTCAACACAACTTGATGCTTTTAAAGCCTACCATTCAGCCATCTCTCGTATCACAGACAAAGCGCTTGAGCTCCTTGCAAGTAACCGCTTAGAAACAAAAAAAATTCCTCAATTTATTCAAAGCTACGAATCAAAACTGGCTAAATTTTATACACAACAGGGATATGACCTATATAAACAAGAAATCACAGTAATGACAAATGAATATAAAGAAGCTTTTATAAAATTATTATATGAGAATCTATCTTCTCCAGAAGAAATCTCTAAAGCTTCCATTCTATTGATTGAATATAACAATGGGATTACAGCTCTTATGCAGACAGCTCTCACTACTATTTACTCCCAATTAGAAACACCTCTTCGAGTTAAAGAGGTTTTAGATAAATATAGGATAGATCTTAAGGAATTTGATCGAATTAAAACACTTTCACTTATAGAAAATTAAAAATATAGACGATCAATAATATAAATAAAAACAATTATAAAAATAAAAATTATGAATCCTTTAAGTAAAAATAACAAACGCAGTGAAAATGAAAAGAGCTCCTTCGATTGGCGGCAGCAATCTTCCTGTCGATTTGGAAGGACAGCTCAACAGCTATGCCCCTCTCAGTTTTCATTGGATCGCTTTCATGGAATTAACAAAAGAGATCGAGGATTACGATGTCTCTCTATTCGGATCAAAAGAGTAACAGCTGCAACTCAACGCGCAATAGAAAAACTACAAAAGAGCCATATCGAGAACATTAAAAATGCATTTCCTCCTAATTTATTGGATCTAAACCAATTGAATGCCTTTCAAGAATACACTAAACGGCTCATAGCTATTGTACATCAAGCTATTACTACACTTCCAAGCAAGGATCTCAATTTAGACCATTTTCAAGAAAAATTTGAAAGCGTTAAGTCAGCCATTCAAAATTTATATAAAAAGACATTTTATCCAATATATCAAGATGAACTAAAAAAAATAAAAGAAAATTATATAACAAAATTTGCAGAGTTACTTCGATATGAAAATCCTAAGTTGAAAGATGTAACATGCTGCTATTTCTATACTGATTATGTTCAAGGCATTACAAAATTTCAGGATTCTGCAGTCAAAAAATTACAGCTACCTCAAGAAGATCACCCACTTTTCGTTAAGGAATTCTTCGGTCGGTTTGAGCTAGAGCTCAAAGAATTCCATAAAAAAGCGATCGCTAGTCTGTATACGCAGATAGCACAACGTGCATAAAGCTGTAGCATCTCACATAATCGGTAGGAGACTAACGGGCTATTTATCATCCATCACTCCCCTTCAGGAGTGATTTTCTATATATATCATTTTCCCAAGACGACTCCCTTTGGTCGTCGGCTTGGGCTACAAGCCATCTCTCCCATTCGGGAGAGGAAAGAACTACAAAAAGTCTATTACTCTACAGTCACAGACTTTGCAAGATTGCGCGGTTTATCGATCTCAGCGCCACGCTCACGTGCCGCATAGTAGGCAAAGAGCTGACAAGCTACAGATGCACAAATCGGCGAAAGCTCATCATAGGTCTTAGGTATGACGATAATATCATCAGCAATCCCCTCGAGTGCTTTTCTATCATGAGTGATAGCAATAATTTTCCCATGACGTGATTTCACTTCCATCAGGTTACTGATAAGCTTATCAAAGGTCACCTTATCTGCACAAAGAGCAACTGTTGGGCAGTCTTCATTAATAAGCGCAATCGGACCATGCTTCATCTCACCTGCTGGATAGCCATTGGCATTCACATATGCAATCTCTTTTAACTTAAGAGCCCCT
>JAQGPK010000106.1 GCA_028293095.1 Chlamydiia bacterium
AGAGAATCATCACAACTGCAGCAAACCTCAAAACCTTTCAAGAAGAAGATGACGATGAAAAAATAGAGGTTCTTCCGAAAATTTTACTCGCCGATGTCCCAAAGAAAGGACGCTCCTTTGAACTGACAAGAACCGTCAGAAAAAATCTTGAAATCTTCCATCACAGCGCATTTACGAACCATATTGTCTATACCGACATCGTTTTTCCTTTAGCTGATCTACAAGAGGACGAGCTCTGGATCGCACGCCTTCTTACTCAACTCATACCGCAGGTCGGCTCTGGAGAGCGCAACTTTGTAGACAACCTCAACTACATTCAAGCCCATACAGGCGGCATTGATTGTAATTTCTCCTTCAATCACCAGGTGTATGACTCTACACAAATCACACCCTCACTGCATATCAAGAGCACAGCACTCTATCACAAAGCGAGTAACATGTTTCGCCTCCTTTTTGATACAGTCTACGCACTCAATCTTACTGAAGCTGACCGTATCAAAGAGCTTATTATCAAACACTACACAAACTTAGAAAGCTCACTTGCCCAAAATGGATTAAAATATGCCGTCAACCTATCTGCCTCAGCCGTAAACCAAGCAAACTACGTTGCAAATAAATGGTATGGACTAGACTATTTCTATAAAATTAAAGATGTAGCCCACAATTTTGACACGAAAGGTGCAACCCTTATAGATGCTCTCCAAAAAATGCAGCAAAAGCTTCTCTGCAGGGAAGGCGCGCACTTAGTAGTAACCTGTGATCAGACAGAGTTTTCTAAATTTTTAGAAACTGGCTTTGATGGACTTATTGATCTTCCCTTAAAACCATTCACATCCTGGAAAAGCAATTTCACTCTTCCAAAAGTGCAGCCGCAAGCGCGGATTATCTCCTCGCCGGTTTCCTTTACAGCACGCGCTTTTCAAGCGCTCTCCTACGCGCATCCAGATGCTGCCTATGTATCACTTGCTGCCAACATCTTTGATAATCAAACGCTCCATAAGCGTATTCGAGAGCAGGGCGGGGCATATGGCGGAGGAACAAGCTACAATCCAACCTCTGGCAATTTTTACTTCTACTCTTTCCGTGATCCCCATATTGCCTCAACAGTCGAGGCTTTTAAAGAGGCTATGAAGGCGGCTCTTTCCAACGACATTGATGAAAGCGAGCTTGAAGAGGCCAAACTTGAAATGATCCAAACTCTCGATGCACCTGTACCACCAGGCGATCGCGGTGAAGTAGCCTATTCTCGCTATCGTGAAGGAAAAACGGAAGAAACCCGGCAGGCATTTAGGGAAAAACTCCTTGCAGCAACACAAGAGGATGTAAAAAGAGCTATAGAAAATTATATAATTCCTGCATATAAAGAAAGTATTCTGGTTTCATTTGCAGGCCGTGAGCTGATTGAAAAGGAAAACAAAAAAATACACCCAAAACTTCTTGTAGAAAAGGTATAAGCTATGCGTACATGTCTGATAGCACTCTATTTACTGATCTCTTATCCTCTCATTGGAGCCATTTGTGAGTCTCATACAATCGCAGACGTTTTGCAGCATGCTAATGAGAAAACTCTGATTGTCTTTGATATCGATAATACCATTTATGAACCCGTGCAAATGCTCGGCTCAGACCAGTGGTTTTATCACCATCTAGAAAAGTTGAAAGCAAGCGGGGTCTCTCATCACGAAGCTCTCCAGCAGTCGCTTCACCTCTGGCATAAAATCCAACATGTCACACGTGTACAACTTATGGAAACACACACGCCAGAGATCATTCAAAAGCTTCAAGAAAGTAATTTTTCAGTTATGGCACTTACAACTCGCGGCCATGAAATCGCCGATGCTACTCTCAGACAGCTCGCCTCTCACAGTATCGACATGCGAAAGACAGCCCCCGATTCCACAGACTACTACCTACAGGATATGCCTCACGTACTCTGGAAAGGCGGAGTCCTTCTTACCAAAGGGCTCCATAAGGGCAAAGCTTTTCTTGCCTTTTTAAAACAAAGTGGGTTCACACCAAAGCGTGTTGTTTTTATTAATGATAAGGCCTCCCATATTCGTGAACTTGAAGAGTCCTCTGAAGCTGTAGGAATTGAGTTTTTAGGACTGCGCTATTCAGGCTCTGATGAAAAAGTAAAAAACTTTCTGCCGCACGTCGCGCACGTTCAATTACTGCACTTCGAAGATATTCTCCCAGATGCAGCCGTTGAGGCGATCATTAATCACAAATCATAGGATATAGTTATGAATAGTATGATAGAAAAAGTATATACATATGCAAACTCCATTGAATATGGCTGGACAAATCCTCAGTCTCTGATTGTATGTGTTCCTGTTGTGGCTGAAATTATCCATGCCATTCAACTTCGCTCTCTCCCTCAAAAGAAAAACGGCTTAATGTTCTATCAAGAAGGGGTGGACCAAGTAGCATTATCAGCCAAACTGAGCGCCATCAATTTTTCTCATGCACTAGGTGCTATTGCACGTGTTATCATGTGGACTGCAATTGCTGTTTTTACAAAAAATGACAAGTTTAGAGTAGCGGCGAGCTTCGCTTTCTGTCACTATCTCTACTCAATTATAAAAGCCATGAAAGGAAGTGAGCTTCACCTTAATGTGAAAGTCGGAGAAGGCGATTCCAGAGTTGCGATCACTTAACCACAACGAGCCTCACTAAATGGCAATACTTTATTAGAGTGTGTTATAAATCATAGGATATAATTATGACTAGTATAATAGAAAAAATGTCTACATACGTAAGCTCGATTGAATATACAGGAATAAATCCTGAATCTCTGATCCTCTGTGTGCCTGCTGTTGCTGAAATCGTCCATGCCATTCAACTTCGAACCCTCTCTAATAAAGTCAAAAGAGGTCAAATGAGTACTGACGATGCGATCCAACAATCCAAACTTTCATCAAAGATTCTTGGAATCAATGTTTCCCACGTTCTAGGCGCTCTTGCAAGAACTATCATGTGCATAGCACTTGCTATTGTTACAAAGAATGCTATCTTTGGTATATGTGCTGGCCTTGCCCTCTGTCATTACTTCTATGCTTTGTATTCAATAAATGACTATCAAATAAGACGTTGGAATAGCTCATCACAGAAAGGAGTTACCGAAATTTTTTAACCAATTTACACCACCAAATTATCTTGCTTTATTAAATAGCATTATTTTAAATGCCGATTTAATAAAGCGAGACACGAATGACCCTAGATACAATTGCTAATTTACCAATTCACTGTAGCTTACCAAAACAACTCTCTTCAATAGAGGAAGATCGGCGCCATCACACTAAGAAAGCAATCCCCCCACTTTGGAATGAAACAACATCTCCGCTCAAAGATGCTGCAGAGGTTGTAAAAACAGCCAAAAGAAAATTACTACGCCCTTGTGCATCGCCAGTACTTTTAAGCCGCAATATCAATTCCTATCATACTACAATTCAACACTTCGATACACTCCTCAAAACCGTTAAAGAAAACCTGCCTGCCCATCAAAAACGAGTATTTAAGGAAAAGGTATATACACCATCCATTTTATCTGAAAAGGGAGTTGCACTCCTCAAAACAATCAATACGCAAATGAATGTCATCATGGAGTTAGAAGATTCCTTACTTTTGACACCACCACAGGGGCTTGACGATTTAATTAAAAAGTACAATGCAGCGCATGTTACTCTTGAAGGGTACCTTATAAAAGCCACAAAAAGAATCCCAGAGCTTGAATCAGCTTCCCTTTATGCCGAGCTCCTTCCTCAGAACACCGGTAAAAAATTTCGAGCGATGAGCCATGTTCCAGGTCCTGCAAACACAGAAGATGCAATCTCCTTCTTAAAAACACTCAATGCCAAAAATGGCGAATGGATCATGCGTTATAGCCTATCTTTAGAACATTGGGTCTGTTGTGTTGTTGTAGGAGATGAAATTCGACAAGAGAGCATTCTATCAAATAATGACCTCTTAGAGATTTTAATTGACTGGGATTTATGTCTCACGCGCCAAAGAGTGCAAGAAGGAAAGAAAAAAGCGCTCTACGCGCAATGGAAGCAGATGAGAAAAGCAAAATTTCAAGAGCGTATACAAACCCTCAAATTCCCCCAAATATAGCCATTAAACCTTATCAAGGCTAAATGAGCCACGCACATTTAATTAAAAGGGTTACTAATTGACAAGATTGCTTGTAATACACACCCGAAGGGTGTGTAAGCTTATAGCGCAGGCCACCGGACGAAGGCAGTGCCCTGAGAAAAAAAGAGAATGATTCTCTTTGCGTTAAAAAATATACTTAACATCCGCTACCACACCTATCTTTGACAAAATTCTGTGCATTCTGTGAGGCAATTTTATTAATTATTGTGGCATCAAAGGCCCCTTCTAGTAACTTTCGGATCTTTGGATAACAGGCAGCTGTATCAAACCCATCAAAATAAAACGTCTCATTAGGAATTTACCCAGGCTTTGGAACTGCCTTTTCACAAAAAAAGTCAGCGCCAATTGCTAAATGTTCTCCATACCCTCTTTTCAAACCATATTCAACATGCTTTAAAAAATCATCCATAGCTTCCCCAACAAAATGGCGAATGATTCCAAGTCCAATAATCCCTTTTCTTTTTACAATCTCATCTGCAATTTCATCGGGTAAATTCCGTTCAATCGTTTGAACTTTCCGGAGATTAGAGTGGCTTGCGAGTATTTTATAAGGCAATTTTTCGCGATCTATATAATTCAAAATATCTTGCGCTAGTAGATCAGAGGTATGGCTTAAATCAATCGCCGAGCAAAGCCCCTGCATTTTTGAAAGTAGCCGTCTGCCATCATCCTTCAAGCCAACTTTTGTATGATTTCCACCCCCAAAACGATTTTCTGTATGCCATGTAAGGCTTATATAAAGTGGCTTTTCAACCTCTTTTACGATCTTTTGGAGCCGTGCAATCCCCTGATCAAGAGACTCACTTTCGCCACAAAAGGCAGAGGCATTTTCAATCGCAAGGAGTGTTTTAATTTTGCCGTTTTTCTCGACAGAGTAGCTCTCAAAATACTCTTTATATTGTGACGCTAGCTTTTTATAGATAAAAGCTTGCTTGATCCCACGTTCTACCGATTTTGCATCCGTCGGCGTAAAAATGGCCATTGTTTGAGCCTGAACCTTCCCTTCTAACATTTGTGAAATGGAAACCCTTGATTCGGCATCATAGGCAAAATGGTACGGATGAGCGGCTAAATACAAAAGAAGATCGCAATGAAGATCAAAAAACATTTTCCTCTCTTCTCAATTTTCGCAAATTGTTATACTAAATGATTAAGGAGATTATCATGAGCACAGACAATAATGATTACAAAAACCTCTTTAGAGCACAAGAAAAAGAGCTTTTAGAAGAATTTTTTTCCTTTCTACGATTTCAGTCAATCAGCGCAGATCCTACAAAACGCCCTGAGCTTCAGTCATGCGCCGCTTGGCTAGAAAAAAAGCTTATTGAAAGCGGATTTCAAGTTGAGCTTTGGGACAAAAAAGAAACTCCCATCGTTTTTGCAACACATACAGACGCTGGCTCATCAAAACCTACACTTCTTCTCTATAACCACTATGATGTGCAGCCAGTCGATCCCCTTAATCTGTGGCACAGCGACCCTTTTGCACCACGAAAAGAGGGCAATCTCGTTTACGCCCGTGGCGCTCAAGATAACAAAGGGCAATGTTTTTACGTGCTTACCGCCCTCACGCTCTACCTGAAGAAAAATAAAAAATTTCCCATTAATATCAAGTGGATCGTTGAAGGAGAAGAGGAGTCGGGAAGTACAGGTCTTGCGAAAATTTTGAAAGAAAAATCTAAGGAGTTAGAAAGCGACTACCTTATGGTCGTTGACCTTGGCATGCGAAAATCAGACCTGCCTGCAATTACCCTCGGCACAAGAGGCCTGACATCTATGGAAATTGATGTGCAGGGTCCAAAAAGTGACCTCCATTCCGGGTCAAACGGAGGACTAAGCTATAATCCAATTCATGCCATTACAGCACTTCTCTCCTCTTTACGAGATGAAAGAGGAACAATTAAAGTTCCAGGTTTTTATGATACTGTTATCACACCAAAAACTGAAGAGATTAGCAAAATAAATTTTGATTTTAATGTCCAAGAATTCGAAGAGCACACAGGACAGCCCCCCACAGGTGGAGAACAGAAGTTCTCTCCTCTTGAACGCGCATGGCTTCGTCCAACAATTGAAATCAATGGTATTGGCGGTGGCTACCAAGGACCCGGTGGCAAAACCATTATTCCAGCTCATGCACATGCGAAAATTTCTTGTAGACTTGTACCCAATCAAGACCCCAAAGAGATTGCAGCCCTTATTAAAAAATATCTTGAATCGCAAGCGCCAAGCGGGGTGCAAGTCAAAGTTACCATACATGATGGAATGGGCAAGCCAGTACGAACAAATATAGACTCAAAAATTGTTAAAGCCCTTGAAGCTGCGTGTACTGAGGTCTGGGGAAAAGAGCCTGAATATATTTTAGAGGGGGCATCCATTCCGATTGTCTCAGAGCTTTCTGAAACAATCGACACAGAAATTGCTCTTTTTGGACTGGGACTGCAGACCGATAATATTCACTCTCCGAACGAATGTTTTGGGTGGGATCGCATCGAAAAAGGATTTCTTACAATCTGCAAAACAATTGACCTACTTGCAACTTAGCATCAAACATGATATCTTATTCACTTAAACTGGAGGTTTATACCATGACCATTTCACTTTCAGATGCAATAAAACGAAGCTTAGTTACTTGCTGTCTTATTACGGTTGCTTTTACGGCAAATTACAGCTTTGCAGCGCAAAGTTACTTACGGGCCGAGACGAATGAGACCCCTGCAATAGAAGAAAGCCTTTCGAAAAAACATTCCAAACCCAACATAGAGGTCGGCAAAAAGGCAATCCCTGCTGTTGTCTCGATTAAATCACAGCTTTCTAAAAA
>JAQGPK010000136.1 GCA_028293095.1 Chlamydiia bacterium
TGCATCTTTTTGTGAAAAAGATCCCACACAGTAGGGTGTATCGATACGGAGCAGCACTTTTTTGCTGTATAAGGTCCAAGGAAATGGCTTGAAGAGCTGTTTTACTGTCATAGTAACACTTTTGAAAGCCGGCGAAGGCGTTTAGCTGCATCTGTAATAATTGTCACAGCACGATCAACTTCATCTTCTTGAGTCTCTTTCGACAGACTAAAAGAGAGTGCGCACTGTGCAGTAACATGATCTATGCCTGCTTCCTCGAGTACTCGCTCAATCTGTTGGAAAGGGCCGCCGCCAATATTTGCAAAGAGCTTTTTGCGACTTAACGCATAGAGGAGCGCTTCATTGCGTATCCCGGGAAAAGCAATTGTTGTAATATGAGGTGCACGTTCTTGATCTTTAAAAAAGATGTGCGCTTCGGGATAGCTCTCATTCAACTGTTGTTCAAACTTATCCCGTAAACGAGCAACTTCAGTGCAATATAGATTTTTATTGGATTCTGCTTCAATTGCAGCCTGCCCCAGTCCGATGAGAGCCGGAACATTTAAAGGGCCGCCACGAAGACGTTTTTCTTCATCTTCACCGCTAATAAGGGGGAGTAAAGATGCGCCTCGGCAAAAAAGCCCACCTGTTCCTTTAGGGGCATGAAATTGTTCCCCATTAAAGGTCACAAAATTGGCACCTAATTCATCAATATCAACAAAAAGTTTACCAACAGCATGTGTTACATCCACATGCAGCAGTATTGCACGTAGCTTACAAAGCTCTACGATCTCGGCAATTGGCTGTACAACACCTGTGAGAGCACAAACTAAAGATATCGAGATCAGGCAAGTACGCGGAGTAATCGCCTCACTGATCGTATCTAAGGTAACATGGCCGCCACTTCCGACTTTTGCCATTTCAAAGGTGCAGCCCTCTTCTTGAAGCTTTGAAATCGCAAGCACTGAGGCGGCATCTTCAATGCTCGATGTCACAAAATGCGTTTTTCCCGTCTTGCGAGAGACAGTATAGTACACTGAGTGCATCACTTGACTAATGGCCTCAGCATTGGATGAAGTGAAGACAAATTGATCGGACTCTTTGGCTGAAAAGAGGCTATAAATGGCTCGATAACTTTTCTCTAGGTATGGAAGCAGGTTTTGTCCCATTTCATGAGGCATCACTGGAGAGCCATAATACCCATCAAAAAAGGGCATCATAGCTGCAATTGCTGTATCGGAGACGCGGGCTGTTGTGATGTTATCTAAAAATATGCAATCTTTCATGGATTGATTTTATGGAATCTTCCATTAAATTCGTAGAGAATAGACTCTTCAGGTGCAATTTCTAAATGGACAACCTCATTATCGCTGAAATTCTCTAGAGTTTTATAGAGCGCACTATACTTCTTTTTTTACACAATTCTATAAATGAATATAAATTAAAACGATTTCTTGATTTTTTTACCTTCAAAGAGGTATTATTTTACTTTCAAATGGTATAATTCATGGTAACAAAACGATTAAGTAAAGCACTCGCTGCTGCAGGCGTTGCATCAAGACGCGCCTCCGAAGAAATTATCACGGATGGTCGAGTCACCGTAAATGGTAAACGAGTGCTAGTTCCACAAACACTTGTTGATTGGAAAAAAGATGTCATTACAATTGATGGTGTTCGATTAAAAGGTGAAGAAAGCAAGGTCTACTACATTCTTAATAAACCGAAAGGTGTTCTCTGTACAGCAGCTCCGATCAAAGGAAAAAGAGTCATTGACCTTTTTGAAGAAGATGATGGAAGACTCTTTACAGCAGGAAGGCTTGATAAATACACCACAGGTCTTTTGGTTGTCACAAATGATGGCCACTTTGCCAATCGTATCATTCACCCTTCTTCAAACATTCAAAAAGAATATATTGCAAAAGTCGATAAAGATGTCCTGGATGATCATTTAAAAAAAATTTCCAGGGGATGTACAGTTGAAGGAACCTTTGTGGAACCAATTCAGGTGCAAAAGGTGCGCAAATCAACCATTAAAGTCGTCGTTGCTGAAGGCAAAAAAAGAGAAGTCCGTGAGATGCTCACCCAAGCAGGCCTTGAAGTAATAGAATTAAAACGAGTCAGACTTGGAAGTCTTATCCTCGGGGAGATTCCCGAAGGATTTTATCGCCCAATGACAGAACGTGAAAAAGAGTTAATTTTCGAATGAAATCCAAAAGATCAAAGATACAGCCAGACGTCGACGCCATGATCCCAGACCTGATCAATGTATTCCGTCGCTATATGAAACTGGGTGGCCCTATCGACTCTCTTCAAACAAGAGAATTTCGCTCTGTTGTGGACTCGGTAAAAAAAATAGACCAAGTACTTCTTCATGGCGCCCCTGAGGACTTCTATACGAGAGAAATTGTTGCAAGTTATCTCCTCTACCACTTTCCACTCCACTACCAACAAGGCTTCTCTCTCATTAGCGAGCTGCCAACTACTCCACAAAGAGTTCTTGAAATAGGAAGCGGCTCTGCACCCTTTGCATTTGCTGCTTTAAAACTCGGAGCATCTGAAGTTTTTGCTATCGATCAAAATGAAGAAGCTTTACGACTTGGCAGCGAATTCATTGGCCGTCAGGGATACCCCATCACTATGCGAAGATGGAGCTATCCAAACAGTATTCCACTTGATGGTAAGTTTGATCTGATCATCCTTCCCTACTGTTTGACAGAGCTTACAGAGACAGAAGAAGAGCGAGAGGCCTTTATCCTGAAATGTATGGATAAATTAGATGAAAATGGCTTTTTGATGATCGTCGAACCAACAGAGCAAGAGCGCAATACTCAATTTCTTAAAATGCGAGATAGTCTTGTTTCAAAAGGCATTCCTGTTCAAGCACCTTGTATTTGGAAAGGTGAGTGCCCCGCACTACGGTCGAAGAGCCCTTGCTACGCGCAGCGTGAGTATGAAAAACCCTATCTCATGAAAGAAATCCAGCGAGGCGCTGACATTTTCTTAAACTCTTTAAAAATGAGCTATCTCATTTTACGCAAGCCTCAAGCCTCCTGGCCCAATCTCGGCCCTCAAAAATACTATAGAGTCGTCAGCCCTCCGATTGAATCCTATCCAGGGAAACGGTACTATCTTTGTGGCAGTGATGGCAAACAGGTGCTTGATCTACGAACGGATAGGAAATATAACGTACCGCGTGGCTCTGTTATCACAATTGGTGGAGAGTCAGAGTACACCCAAATACTTGCTCCCGGAAAACCACTTTTTGAGGTGCCGTGAAAAGTGTTCATGTTCATTCAAACTCTACGAGCGAAAATGACAAACTCGAGCATGCAATTAGCATCATTGAGCGCTTCACTCTACAGCATGAAGACAGTGAAGTCCCAACCTTGGAACATTTTGAACTCCAAAACGGTACGTTAGAATTAAAAAATCTCTCTTCAATTGAGAAGACTCTTTCTTGTTTGATGGAAGCTATTTTCCAAGACAAAAGACAGCAGAGAAAAAAAGAGCAAAAGCCCCTTAAAGGGAAGTTATTACAGTCTGTCGATACCATTAAAATTGCGCTCTTAAAACTCTCCTCAGGAAATCAAACACTTGATAAAGAGCTGCAAACAAGACTCCTCACAACAGCTCATCGCTACAATCGAGTTGTTCGCCTTGCAAAAACTGAACCTAGAACGTTTTCTGAACGGATTAAACGCTTTTTCTTTAAAGCTGCAGGCTGGCTGATTGATGAAGA
Source organism: Chlamydiia bacterium (assembly GCA_028293095.1). Classification (GTDB taxonomy): domain Bacteria; phylum Chlamydiota; class Chlamydiia; order Chlamydiales; family FEN-1388; genus JAHFTM01. Next base: position 3,719 of record JAQGPK010000136.1, read on the forward strand.
GCTTCAAGCAAGTGAAATTCAATTTTTAGGATCTCCTCTTCCTCGTAAATTCACGCAACATACCCATGACAACACCTCACAAAAAATCGCCTCAGTTTTACAAGCGACCCTTCCTCAACGCCAAGAGATTGATCTTTTTCATGTGAAAGCACATACACTTCTTACAAAAGAAGAGCTCCCTCACAATGTTATCGAAGAAGCCCTCAAATCCCTTCGGACCACTCCCATTGAAGCCTACCTAAGCTCCGAACACATCCTTTCTTTAAGACAAACAATCTCCTCATTTCCCGGAGAAACTATTGAGCTCAAAGGAGACTTCTCTCGTGTAAAAGCAATGAGCATTCCAATATCTGGAAGCTTTAGAGTAGCCTCTCAAGCTGTCCAAACAGGCTACCCTCATCCTCTACAGCACGTTGGCATCACCTTCTCTGAAAAATTGCTCCCCACTATACTACTACGCCCCTATCTCGCCCCAAATGTAGATGCTTTATTGAAAAAGAAACAAGAAATTGCGCATCGTCTTCTTCCGACAGGAGATCTCAATAGCAAAGCAAAAGCGCTCCTACAGATTCGCAAAGAGGTTTTTAATAAATATAAAGATGAATTACTACCTCTTCAAAAAGAGTATGTACAGGCACTTTTCCAAGCAGCCGGAACCGAGCTAGAAGTACTCGATGGCTATTTCACAGAACTTGTACGATCTGATACCTTTTTTGAAGAGATGAGCGAGCTTCATACAAAAGTTGTAGAACATACTCTTACTCATCCTATAACCCATTTAGAACAAGCCTGGCTCTCTAATTCTTTAAAGGAATATGCAGACTTTCAAAAGAGCATTAAACAAGCTAGTAAAAAACCACTTTCGACTCCCTATGAACAGGCGCTTGGATCTCTTCTTACAAAAGCTTTGCTTCCAATCAGTGAACTCTTCTTTTCAGAGAAATTAGATTTTTCCCCGCAGCCTTTAGATAATTTTTCAAAAAAGGTCCTGGCATGCACATTGAATGAACTCTCCGACTTTATTTATGAGCTCGAGATGTTTGAAGCGACTGAAAAAAATATGCTGCCTTGGATTATTCATCTCTTAAAACAAAAAATTGCACTCTTCTCTGAGGAAACAGCACCTCTCGAGTTGGCAAATGAACTTGAGGCCTACTTCCTACGCTCTCGAGGATGATAACCTTATGGAAAGTATACTACTATCAACTCTACTTACCGCTATCTGATAATTACTCTTTGCAGAGGCTGTCTTAATTGCTCTCTTACCTCGCTACGGATTTTTTCAGAAACAAGCTGACTGTTAAATCCATTCAGTTGTAATTCCTGGAGCTTTCGAGGGTTTTCGGAAAGTATCTTACAAACTGCAAATAATCCACTTGCCGTGACAAGTGAGCAAGACTGTAAGCTGAGACTTTGAAGGTCTGGTAGACCTTTGATAAGAGCCAGAATTATCTCATCATTAATCACTGGGCCTTCATTAACAATAAGACATTCTAATTCTTGAAGATACATTGGAAGCTGAAACAATAGATCTTTTATAGAATTACTATAATCGCTTTTTCTAATTTCAAGTTTTTTCAATTGCTGCCGATTTTTAATAATAGATGATACCTCTACCCCTGATGTAATAGGACTGCCTTCCACATAGAGCTCTTCTAAATACGGAAGCTTCCTCACCATACTAGATAGAGCATCCACACCGAGAGTAGCCCCCTTTGTAAGATCTAAACTTTTTAGATAAGGGAGCGCGCACAGTTTCTGCAAGCCATCATCATTAATACTTTTTACAAAGAGATATGCTCTCCAATCAAATGGAGAGACCAGATGAAAGTTAAGAGAAGTTAGATTTGGGAAAAATTCTACGACTTTTTCAATTTCATTTTGAGTCCATGATCGAGCTGCACACCCATTTCTCCATCTAATTAGCTTACTCAAAGTCAAATGGTGTATTGTTGGCCCTATCTCTTTTAAAGCAGTCTGATCTTCTGTATGCAATCCATCTAAGTCTCGGCCCGTGTAATTTATCAGCGCATCAATCGCTGCACTATGGCCTTTCAAAAATGCAATACGTAGATTACGAAATTCACGACTTGTCGATGTGAGTCGCAAGAGTGTTTGAGGATCCAAAAATCCCGAAGCGAATGCTTGTAAAGCCTGTGGTAACTCTTTAAATTTGAAATGCTTTTTGGGTTTTATAATTCCTAAATAGATAAAAACATCTCGCACAAGCTCCTTCACTTTATCAATGATAAAAAGAATTACATGGCCAGCTTGTGTAATAGAGCGCCTAATCAACGAATAGGGTCTTAAGATATGAGGAGGCGTGACTGCAAGAAAATGATAAGGACATTGATTTGAGATATTTACTAAAGTCATACCTTGCCTAAGAAAATGGTTTTATTTATATACAGTTACTTACTCTAGTAAAAAAGTATATGTATTGATAAATAATAAAACAATCCATAAAACAGTGTCGATCACTACCTAATCACTACTCGTTGTAGAGGCTGTCTTAACCGCTGCTCTACTTCAGTACAGATTTGTCCAGAAACGCGCTGGGGATCAAATCCAGTCAATTGGAGTTCGCGCAATTTCAGAGGATTTTCAATAATTGCTTGAGAGATTGTGTATAACCCAGCTGCCGTGACATACGAACAAGGCCGTAGTATGAGGCTTTGGAGCGCTGGAAGGCCTTTGAGAAGACAAAGAATCGTCTCATTATCAATCGGGGTGTTATCACTCATAACAAGGCACTCTATTTGCGTAAGGTATTTTGGAATTTGACGGAGTACTCTCACGGGAACAACATTAAAATAACTCTTTGAGCCAATCACAAGTCTTTTCAGACGCGTACATCCTTTAATAATAGCCTCTATACCTACTTCTGTGATAGCGGGGCTATGCCCGAGATGGATCTCTTCTAATTGTAAAAGCTTTTCTGCAATAAAACATAACTGCGCATCATTCCAGCTCGCTCCTCTTGTAAGATCCAATTTTTTTAGATGAGGTAGTGTACAAAAAGGTAGGAAATCATCATCATTCATACTAGAGGTAGAGAGAAAGCCTAAACACGAAAAGGGAGAAATAAGTCTAAAATCAATAGAAGTGAGACGCGGAAAAAATTGTACGATTTTTTCAACTTCTCTTTTAGTCCATGATCGAGCTGTATATCCTTTTCTCCCTCCAATTACTTTGCTCAAAGACAGCTGATGTATGGTTGGTCCTATCGTATTTTTCAAAATAAGACGATCCTCTGGACTTAGTTTGTCTAGATCTCTCTCCAAATGATTTATCAGTTTCTTCATCGCAGTACTATGCCCTTTTAAAAATCCAATTCGCTGACTACGAAATTCACGGCTTACTGATGTGAGACAGAGGAGGCTTTGAGGATCCAAAAATCCCGAAGTGAATGCTTGTAAAGCCTTTGGTACCTCTTTAAATTTGAAATACTCTTTGGACTTTGTAATCCCTAAGTAGATAAAAACATCTCGCACGGTCTCCTTAATTTTATCTACGATAAAAAGAACCGCATGAATAGCAATTGTACGAGAGCGCTTAGCAAACGAAGGTGACCTCAAGATATTAGGAGGCGTGACTGCAAGAAAATGATAAGGAAGCTGATTTGAGATATTTATTAACGACATATTTTACCTCATAAAATAGAACTTCTGTTCAAATTGATGAAGGTTATCTTATCTTTTAATAAAATAAAAGCAAACTATCTAATAACACTAATTACTAAATTTATAGAAAATTCCTGTAGCCAAAAGAGCAACAACACAAATTTCAAAAAAGAGACGATCGCTAAATTCTTTTTGGATCCTTCGCTTTTCAATCGGATAGCTAGAAAGGTTTTGCATAAAGGCCCGTTGATCTTCAGGACTTGCGTGTGAATTAAGGCAATTTTGCTCTTTCAAATGACGATTTTGCTGTTCAAGTCGTAAAATTGTTTGGCGTATCTCTTCGATTCGTTCAGAATCCAAACTTGTAGTGTGCATAACTACAGGTGTACTATTTGGAAAAGCACATGTGCAATTTGTACTATTAGCCGCTACAATGCCTGTAGGTAGAGTCATACTCATAATTCACAAGACTCCTTTTTTGATGCAATTTTCTCTATTCGATGACGCGGATGATCTACAAGAGTAGAATTCAAAAGCTCTTTAGTATATGGATGCTGAGGCTTTCTAAACACTTGCTCCACATCCCCCTCTTCAACAATTTTACCCGCGCACATGACAAGCACGCGGTCAGAAAGATGTTCAACCACCGCCAAATCATGCGAGATGAAAAGGTAACTCATTTGGCTATTTTCTAAAAGTTCCATCAAGAGATTTAAAATTTGCGCCTGCACTGAAACATCAAGCGCTGCAACTGATTCATCCAAAATCAGTAACTCCGGCTCTACAGATAAGGCTCTAGCAATACAGATACGCTGCTGCTGTCCTAGAGAAAGTTCATGCATGTAGCGAGAGAGCACCCCAGTATTCAAACCTACTTTATTCAAAAGCTCTTCAATGCGATGAAAGGCCTCTTCTTTCGTTTTTACAATTTCATGAACGTTGAGCACCTCTTCAAGAGTTTCATACATGGTCTTACGCGGATTTAAAGAAAGGGAGGGGTTTTGAAAGACGATTTGCATCTTCTTGCGCATCCCTTTCATTCCTCTCTTTGAAAGTTTTGTAATCTCGGTGTCCTGAAAAAAAACTGTCCCTGATGTAGGCTCTATCAGACGAAGTAGTGCCCTGACAAGCGTGCTTTTTCCAGAACCTGACTCTCCAACAATACCAAGCACTTCTCCGTGCTTTACAGAAAAGCTCACATCCTCAACAGCATGTACCCATTCGGTGGGTTTTCCGAAAAATTTTGAGGCTATTGGAAAGCGTTTTGAAAGATGTTTTACTTCTAGTATATTATTCATACAGCCAACACCTTGCCCAGTGGTTTTCAGTATCTTTAGCATAAAATTTTGCAACTTTTCCACTTCTACATTTCTCCATCACAAATGGACAAAGAGTATGAAAAGGGCACCCTATAGGCCTCTCGTCTGGAGAAGGAGGCTTTCCGGAAACCACCGGTAAGAGCTT
>JAQGPK010000137.1 GCA_028293095.1 Chlamydiia bacterium
TAGATAAAAATGTATTTGCAGGACGTAACGATCTGGTAAGAGAAATTCTTAAATATTATGATTATAAGATAGAGAAGATTCCCTATCGTTTGATTGAGCCACTTTGCCGCATACATGATACAATTACAGAAATTCGAGTGCCAGATTTTAGGGAAGTAGATCCTACAGGTGATTATTGGAACAAGGGTAATGGTAATTATGTTGGAGGACCAGATGTAGAATGGAGAAAGCGTTTATCGAAAATGAGCAATTTCTTTTCATCTGCTCAAATTGTTTCAATTCCGTTACCAGATAAACTGATAAAAATAGAATATAAGAGGCTAAAAAGTCAGTCGACCTATTCGGATGAAACTATGCTAGCAAATGCAAGTCTTATAGGTTTTGCTATTATGGGAGTTTACTCTCATTTATCAAGAAGCTATTCATTGAATATCTTTTAATAAATTTTTTTGTAACAGCATTGAGAACTACTTTTATTTTTTCATAGTTTTTTTATCTCTTAACGAATTGCTCTCTTAACTCTGCTATCGAAATGATCTATAGTGTAGCCAAAATTTTGTACGTAGACTTTATCATGCGGATTATCAATATTGATTAATGAAACTTGCATTTTCACAATGCTTCTTCGACCATTGTGTTGGTAGACTTGAAACTATAGGAACAATAGTAATTCCAGCCTTTACAATGTGTTCAGGGTGCACTCGGAAAAATTACTTTAGGCAAAGCAAGAGCAAGTAAAACTTTGGCAAAGCTGATTGAGTTTGAGACGAAAAGTGAAGTGAAAGCAGATGATTTACTCTTCGGCGATTTGTCAAAAATAAAAAAGGCGCCTAAAGATAAAAAGTAGGCAAGTATCTCAACTTGAGTAGAAGATGCAGTCTAAGGCTAGGAATCTCTATGCATTCTATCTTAGGCTGCACTTTTATTACATCGCAAGGCCGCCATCAACACTGATCACCTGTCCTGTGATATAGCTTGCACCTTTCGAGGCAAGAAAGAGAACGCATTCTGCAATTTCACTCGGTTTTCCCATACGTTTCATTGGAATCATTTCAAGGAGCGCATCTTTCTTTTCACCTTGGAGAAAGTCTGTCATTTGCGTGTCGATATAGCCAGGTGTCACGCAGTTGACAGTAATGGTTCTACTTGCGATTTCTTTAGCGAGCGATTTTGAAAAGCCTATAATTCCAGCTTTTGAAGCCGCATAGTTTGTCTGGCCTGCATTGCCTGTGAGTCCAACGATAGAGGAGATGTTAATAATTCGTCCGCTTTTAGCCTTTAACATTGGTCTCAAAACTGCTTGGCAGGTATAAAAACATGACTTTAAGTTAATGTCGAGTACTTGATCCCAATCAGCTTCGCTCATTTTTAAGAGGAGTCCATCTCGTGTGATGCCAGCATTATTAACAAGGATATCAATCTTCTGAAAGCGGGTAAGGCAATCTTGAATAATTGTATCGATCTGTTCTTTATGGCCGATATCGACTTTAGCGAAGATAACGCTTTCTTTTCCAGTAAGAGCTTTCGCTTCATCTTCAACCTGCTTGCCACGCTCTTGATTTGTGCCAAGAGCTAAAACTGTAGCTCCTTGCTCTGCAAACGCAAGAGCAATAGCCTTACCAATACCTGCAGTTGCACCTGTGACAATAACGACTTGGTTACTAAATTGAAGGACGGAGGATGAGTCTGTAGATGTCATAGAGATGCAAGTTCCTGTTCTAAAGTTTTAAGATCTTCGACCTTTTCAAGGTTAAGTGTAGGAGCTTTTACTCCGATACGTTTATTCATCGCTGCAAGTGTTTTACCACAGCCTATTTCAATGAAGAGTTCAGTTCCGGCATCATCAAGCGTGCGGATTGCTTTCTGCCAACGAACGGGTGATGTGACTTGACGAATGAGTAGCTCTTTGATTGTGGTAGGAGCCTCTGTGAGCTCGCCCGTGACATTGGATGCAAACTTGATAGGGGATTCTTTGATATTGGAATTAAAGATCATCTCTTTGAGCTGATCTTGTGCCGATTGCATCAGCCCACTATGAAAGGCGCCATGCACTTGTAGAGGGAGTGCACGTTTTGCACCCTTTGCAAGACAGGCTTTGGATCCCTCTTCGACTCCTTTAACTGTTCCTGAGATAACAACCTGTCCGGGACAGTTAAAGTTTGCACACCAGAGGTCTTGTGGGAGATGTAGTGCACGCACAGCCTCTTCAACAGCTGCATCCTCAAGTCCTAAAATGACAGCCATTGTACCTCTATTCTTTTCACAGGCTTCGTGCATATAACGGCCTCGAGATTGGACAAGGGGTAAGTTGTCGCGAAGTGAAAGCTTTTTGCTGGCAGTCAGCGCTGTATATTCACCAAGACTTAAGCCTGCACAGGCAAAAGGGGCAATCTTTGGAAAGAGTTCTTCAAGTACTTTTAAAAGGGCAAGACTTGTCACGTAAATTGCAGGTTGACTATTCTTTGTCTCTGTAAGCTCTGCTTCGCCTTTATGGAAAATAATATCCGAGAGCTTGTGTTGTAGAATATCATCGGCTTCTTCAAATATTCTACGGGCAGCTGGGAAGGAATCATAAAAGTCGCGTCCCATACCAGGGTATTGAGCGCCTTGTCCAGGAAATATAAAGGTAATTTTTTTCATGCATCCACTTTCGTTAAAAGAGAAGCTCCCCATGTCAGGCCGCCTCCAAAGGCAACCAAAAGGAGATGCTCGTTATGTTTTGCTGCTTTTTCAGCATCGAATTCTGCAAGAGCTATGGGTACTGTAGAGCTTGAAGTGTTCCCATATTTGTGAATGGTGCGATAGACTCTCTCCCAAGGTATTTGAAAACGTTTTGAAATCGCTTCCATAATACGAAGGTTTGCTTGATGGGGGATCAGCCAACCTAACTCTTCTTGGGAAATTCCTGTTTTATCAAGACACTCTTTTGCTGCAGCCTCCATGCGTCTGACTGCATGTTTAAAGACCTCTTTCCCGTTCATCTTGAGGAAATGGTCTCCATTTTTTACAGTCTCTTCCGAGGCAGGCATTCTGCATCCACTTGCCGGGATGACAATGAGATTTGCCTCCGAACCATCAGCCCCTATTGAGACGTAGTCAATCGCGTAGCCAGGGCCACCTTTTTGGACAACAGCCGCTCCTGCGCCATCACCAAAAAGAATACATGTACCCCGATCTTTATAATCAATGTAGGCGGAGTTTTTTTCAGTGGCTATCACAAGAATATTTTTAAATACAGTAGAGTCAATCCACGCTTTTGCAATTGATAATCCATACAAAAAGCCCGAGCAGGCAGCTTGAATATCAATGGCGCAGGCACGGGTTGCTTGGAGCTCGTTTTGGATTAAGGCAGCAGTGCTTGGGCAGAGATAATCAGGAGTCATGGAACAGACAATAATAGCATCAATCTCATTAGCCGTGATTTTGGCTTGCTGCATAGCAGTTTGAGCCGCGCGGGCCCCCATAGTGGATGAAAATTCATCAGCTCGCGCAATGCGGCGCTCTTCAATGCCACATCTTGTAACGATCCATTCATTCGATGTTTCGACCATAGCTTCGAGATCGCTATTAGTCAGAATACGCTCTGGAAGATAGGCGCCAAGTCCCGTAATAGTTGCTTTTATTTTTTTATCCATAAGTGTCTCAGTATACCTGATAAAAGAAATTCTACCAAGGATTTCTGCGATTCGTTACACTGTCTACATTATGAAATATCCTCTTGCTATTGAAAAATTAGTCCGGCTTTTACAGAACCTTCCAGGTGTTGGAAGGCGTACTGCAGAGCGCTATGCTTTTAACTTTCTGCTTGAATGGGAAGGTGAGGAACTTTTTGAATTAAGCGGCCTTCTTTCTGAGATGCAGTCGACAATTAAGCAGTGTTCCATATGTAGCGCTTTAACTGATTCTGCTGAATGTGTGTTTTGCTCCGATAGCCTTCGAAGACGCGATGTTTTGTGTATTGTTTCTTCACCTCGTGAAGTGTTTTCGATAGAAAATACAAAAGAATATCGCGGTCTTTATCACGTCTTAGGTGGCCTTCTTTCGCCGCTTGATGGTCGTGGTGATGAAGTGCTTGAGCTTCATAAATTGACTGCAAGGCTTGCATCGCAAGAAATTAAAGAAATTGTTTTGGCGCTTGATTCGACTCTTGAAGGAGATACGACATCGTTGTATCTGAAGCAGGAGCTGGAAGCGTATCCCGTGACGGTTTCACGGCTTGCCTTTGGTCTACCTGTCGGCAGCTCATTAGAGTATGTTGATGGAGGAACTCTTGCTCGAGCCTTTCTTGGTAGAGCGACTTTTTAACTCAATAGTACGCAGAAAAATGCGTTCATCTATTTAGAAAATTTTTCAAAATATCGTATACTTGTTGAAAAATACCACATGATCACGTACCTTAGTAGCTTGTCTTTAGTAATTTTATATGAGGTTTTTGATTTATGAAGGCGCTGATTCGTTATGTACTTACGATACTCCTCTTTATTCCTCAGCTTATTCAAGCTGCAGAATCATATGATAATGTTCGTATTCAGAAAGTTGAAATTGTAGTGAGCAATAAAGAAGATTCAAACGAAGTCGCCTCTATTCGTGGCCGTATGAAAACAAAAGAGGGTAATCTTTTCTCACAGACCGATTTTGATGAAGATCTCAAAAGCCTCGCTAAAGAATTTGATACTATTGTTCCGACTGTGAACGTTGTGGATGATAAGATCGTAGTCGGCTTAAGGATTACTCCAAAACCTATCATCAATTCAATTACTGTAAAAGGTAACAAAGCAGTTATTTTATCAAGATTGGAAAAAGAGCTCGGTATCCGACGGGGCGCTGTATATGATCGTGCTCAATTCAACAAAGCCTTTCACAAATTAAAAAACTACTATGTGCGCAAAGGATACTTTGAAGCCGAGCTAAACTATGGCATCAAGCGAGATGAAGAAAATAACAAAGTCGATATTGAAATTCAAATCCAAGAGGGCCGTTCAGGTCGAATTAAAGAAATTATTTTCCGTAATTTCAGTAAAAAAGAGCGCCATGACATCCTTGATCAGATGCACACGAAAGAGTATTTCATCTTAACGAGCTGGGCGACAGATGAAGGGACTCATAAACCTGAAGTTTTGCGAATGGATGAGCTTACTATCCTCAACTATCTCCATAATCAAGGCTATGCAGATGCAAAAGTCGATACAAAAATAGAACAAGCCGATGCAAATAACCGTATTAACATTGTCATTACGGCAAACAAAGGAGAGCTCTATCATTTTGATGATTGGAAAGTAGAGGGTGCAAAAGTACTCACATCTAAAGAAGTAGCAGCTCTTATGCCCTTTAAAAAAGGCGATCCCTATTCACCTGAGAAAGTAAGCGAAGCTTCTAAATTGATTTCAGAAAACTATGGCCGTCGTGGATATGTGGATGTTATGGTCAGTCCGCAAGCTTCCCTAGTTGAAGGTAAAAGATGCTATAACGGAACCTTTTTTATCGAAGAGGGTGAGCGCTTTCGAGTAGGTCTTATCAAGGTGTCTGGTAATACAAAGACTGAAGCCTCTGTTATTTTGCACGAGTCACTTTTGTCCCCAGGCGAAATTTTTGATGCCACTCTTCTGAATAAAACAGAAGAGCGTCTGAGAAATGTAGGCTATTTTTCGAGCGTAAACGTCTATGCTGTAAAAGCAAAAGAGCAAGCGCCAGGTGCTGCCAATTTCCGTGATGTGCACATCGAGGTTGCCGAAAATCCAACTACTGCCAATTTCCGCGCGTCGATTGGCTACAGCACGAACCCAAGTCAGGTAACTGGTACTCTTGGAGTGTCTGAGTACAACTTTAACTCAAAAGGTATTCCGCATATCTTTAGTAAGGGGCTACGTGGCTTACGAGGTGGTGGTGAGTTTCTTGGTTTTGAAGCAACCATTGGTTCTAAAGTCCGCTCCTATACTCTTTCATGGTCTAAGCCTTACTTCTTAGATACACAGTGGACAATCGGTTCAGACTTGAATAAGACACGCAATGACTACGCATCGCCAGATTACGGAATCAAATCTTATTCTGCATATTTTTATGGCCGTTATCAGCTGAATGCCTTTTTAAAATTTGGTATGCATTATCGCATTCAACACTCTTTCATTAAATTGAGCGATAGAATTCATCATTCAAGACGCAATCATGAGCTGATTCGTGAGTCAAAGAATGGTGGGTTAATATCTGCAGTTGGCGCTGAATATATGTATGATTCTACAAATCATCCAGTGTTTGCAACACAGGGTTTACGTTCCACAATTGGCGCAGAATATGCAGGCCTTGGTGGCGACCACACATTTGCTAAATTTAACTATTTCAATAGCTATTTCTGGTCCCTTTATAAGGGCGGTGTATTTCGTCTACGAGGTAATCTACAGTTTATTCAGGCGCTTGGCAGTACGCACCCTCGAGATATTCCATTAAGCGAAAGACTCTACTCTGGTGGCGAATCTACAATTCGTGGGTTTGTCTACAATCGAGTTGGTCCTAAGTTTCATGATAAAGATCGCACAATCCGTGGGGGTATGTCCGAGGTACTCTTATCTGCAGAGTTTAATCAATATTGCTTTAAAAAATTAGATGTCTTTGCCTTTTTTGACGCAGGTAACGTCTATTTTTCACAGTTTTATTTAGGCACACTCCGCGCTTCTTGGGGTTATGGAATTAAAATTAAAATTAGAGAAAATGCTGCGCCAATTGCTATTGGTATAGGTAATCCAATCAATCCGCAAAGTAGGGAAGATGTAAAGCGCTTCTTCCTTTCATTTAACACGAGTTTCTAAAGGAGAACTATATGAAAAAGAATTCTATGATGTTTGCTGGTGGTTTTGCAGCATGTTTTGCAGCGTATGTATTAATGGGGTCTGCTCCTGCGACGCCTACAACTGCAAAAATTGGTGTAGTTAATTTTAAGACATGTCTTGAAGGCTCTAAGTTTGGAAAGCAAGAGCAAGGACGTTTTGATGAAATTAAAAAACAGATGGAAAGCACTATTGAAACAAAAGAAAAAGAGCTTAATGAACTCTCTCCTAAATTTAAAGATGAGTACATGGATCAATTAACACCTGAGGCAGAAGCTGAACTTAAGAATAAATTTAAAAACCTAAGCCAAGATCTTTCTCAAGCTCAAAATCAGTACTATCAACTTCTTAATCAAGCAAACTACCAAATCATCTCAAAGATGAGCGACTGGATCGGCACTGCATCTACAAAAGTTGCTAAAGCGAAAGGGTTTGATATTGTTTTGAATGAAGAAGCTTGTTTTTATCGCGCTCAAAGCTATGATATGTCAGCAAGCGTAATTAAAGAGCTAGATGTGCTTTTTGTAGAAGAAGAGAAGAAAGCTAAAAAATAGAGTTAAAATGAGCGAAAGAAGAGAGATATCCTATACACTCCAAGAGCTTGCAGACAAAATGCAGGTATCTTTAAAAGGCGATCCAAAAAATCGAATTTCAGGCGTTGCTGATCTTGAATCAGCAACTGAAAATGATGCGTCCTTTTTAGCGAATGCTCGCTATGAAAAGACAATGGCGAGCTCAAAAGCTGGAGTGATTGTAGTATCTTTGCAGCAGCCACTTGGATCTGAAAGTGAGCAAAAGAATTTTTTGCTCACCGACGATCCATCAAGTGCCTTTCAAGAGTTAATTGAACTCTTTGCTCAAGATAAAGCCAAAAGTTCTTATTTTTCTGGAATCCATCCTACAGCAGTTATTCATGAAAGTGTACAGCTTGGCAAAGATGTCACAGTAGGCCCTTATGCTGTTATTGAAAAAGGTGCGCAGATTGGTGATGGAACAACGATTAGCTCTCATGTGTACATCGGTCCAGATGTATTCATCGGAAAGGGATGTATCATTCACCCTCAAGTGACCATTCGAGAAAGTTGTAGGCTACAAGA
>JAQGPK010000141.1 GCA_028293095.1 Chlamydiia bacterium
TAAAAGACCAAAAATAACGACTCTTTTTTTGGATATTGGCGGCGTACTTCTTACCAATGTCTGGGACCACACAGCACGGCTGCAAGCTGCAAAGAAATTTGCCCTAGATCCAAAAGAGCTCGAGGAGCGTCATCGCCTGGTCTTTGATACCTTTGAAATCGGCAAAATGAGCTTAGATGAGTATCTGGAGTATGTCATTTTTCACAAAACATACAAACACGCCTTTTCAAAAAAACAGTTTAAAGATTTTATGTTTGCCCAGTCAAAGGCAAACCCGCTCATGATAGAGCTTTTTACTACGTTGAAAACGACCTACAAGTTAAAAGTTGTGGCGGTAAGTAACGAAGGTAAAGAGCTTATGGAGCACCGGATCCAGAAATTTAATCTCAGATCGCTCTTCGATTTTTTTAACTGCTCCTCTTTTGTAGGGCTTCGTAAACCTGATCCAGAAATCTTTACACTTGCCCTCCGCCTTGTGCAAGTGCCCCCTAAAGAGATTCTCTATATTGATGACCGAGATTTTTTTGTACAAACTGCAAAGAATTTGGGAATACATGGTTTACAACATACCCACTATGAGACAACATGCACACAACTTGCAAAGCTTGAATTAGTTTTATAAATAATTAATTTTTTTATACTTAAAAATAGTAAAAAATAATAAAATAGATTATTATACTTTATAAAATGTAAACCAAGGAATACTATGACTATACCATCAATTACCGACACGAAATCTCAACAACTGCAATCGATCAAACTCTCTACTCCTCCACCATCCACTAGGAATGGACGATCCTATGTTCAACTATCAGATGATGATGAAGCTGTATACGCTTCAGAAAATAACTGTACTGACCAATGCTGCGTTGGGATGTGCTGCATTGCAAGCCTCATTACCTGCTGCTGGCTCTTCCTTAAGAAGTAATTACGTCTAAGACCGTCTGCTGTGCAGGCTCACAAGGCGCTCCCTTCATGCCCTTTTTGATTTGAGTTATCTCACTACGTGAGATGCAACTCTGTTTTTTATAGAAAGCTGTAAGCTGTTTTACAATTTCAACGTGTTTATTTTTTACAGCTTGTTCTAAAGAATACCGGCATTCTTTTTTTGTAATTTTACCTGTCTTGATAAAGGGGAAAAACTGCGCAACTATTTCGCCATGACCATGCTCCGCTGCATCTGTAAGCGCGTACCCAAGCTCCTTATTCGAAAGCGTTTCCCTTATTTTACAGAAAAAGAGTCGTCTAATAATGTTGCTATAGCCTTCTTTTGCAGCCTTTCTGAGGACACGCTCCCAATCTTCACCCGGTTTATTTGCATCAATACAGACGTGTAACTTTTTCTCTTGATCACCCATTATAACACACTCAAAACCAATAATACTCTCCAGCCTTAGGGCACTTAATATCATAGTCATAGGCCTCCTTTCTATTAGATCACTATTTTCCAAAGAAAAGTTTCCGTACTTTTTCCTCTCCTACTGCTCGAATCAGCTCTTGATAGGCAACGAAGACAAAAAAAAGTAAGGCAACCCAAGCTTGTGAAAGCCAAAATGGAAGCCGTTCCATCTCACTCGTCACTTTGTCAGAAGTTGTAGCCCAGCTGACCTCTTCAAAAAGATAGGGCAGCAAGCGGTCAGAAAACCGCACAACAATACTGACAAGCAGATAAATAGCTGTTTTCCAGAGAGTACTATAGATCAGCGGCTTTTTTGAATACAGATCAATAATTGGCAACCGATCTGACAAAAGAACAACTTTCCCCATAACAAGCGATGCGAAGGCTACTACTGATAAATGGCAATAGAAGGTTGCCATTTTTTTATGGGCCATTAGCTCCGTAATGTCTACTAAAGTAAAAGTGATAAAGAAAAAAAGCACAACTGGTGCCATCCGAAAGAAATCATATTTAATTCGGCTCAAAAATCTGTTCATAAATAAATAAATTGTTTATAGTTTTGTAAAATAAATACTAAAATAAAACTATCTGGATAAATCATGACTATTAAAACAACTCCTGTATCTTTACCACAGAATCCTATCCACAGTTGTTCATCCTCTTCCTCCAGCAGCAGTTCCTCTTCATCAAGAGCAAGTTCTTTAGAAGGCGTGACAAATAGGATATTTACATCCTACATTATTCCCTTCTTACTAGGATCTGAAGACAACCACAATGAGCATGTCTATTTCAATCAAAATCACCCTAACGCACGAGCGCTCTTTCAAACAAGCAAAAGGTTTGTACAGCTTGAAGTATACATGTTAAAAAGAAGAGGGGATTTGGTTGGGGATATAATCTGGAAAGCTGACGCAAAAATAACAAAAATCAAAAAGTTCTTTGGACAATTGAATGCCATTACTACTCCCTCTAAAAAAGGGAATACCGTTAAAAAAAGCACAAGCTGGCCTGCCAAATCTCTCAGAATTTTGGCAACATCAGTACAAGGAAAATTAACCCCACTGCTAAAACTCTTCTCATCCTTAGAAACAATTTCATTTATACGCTGTAAATTAACAACAGCTACTATCCAAGCAATAAGCATTCTCTCTGAAGATAAAAAAAAGAACTATAAAGGGTTACAGCAACTCATTCTTAATGGCTGTAGTTTTCGAGAATCTAAGGTTCAAATGCCTTCATTAGAAGGCGTCTTCGGTGCTTTAGCGCAATTACCACTCTCTCGCATTGAATTCATAAACTGTACTTATAGTGCCGAAGCCTATGAAAAAAGAGTGCGCACAAATAAAGTATCAGTAAGCGATGGCACACTTATAGGATTGTCAAAAATAACTCAATTGAGAGAACTCAGTCTTAATGGCTCTGCAAGCTTTTATACGTGCAACGAGCTCAAAATATTTGCATCCTCAATGCCTGAGCTTGAATCCCTCCAACTCGCTGCAAGTTGTTATGGAAATAATAATCCTCAAAAAATTGTTCTAGCTATCGCCCCTTGTACAAAACTGCTCTCTCTCAACTTATCAAAAACAAATATAGGTAATAATGAGCTTGCTGTGATTGCCCGCAATCATCCATTGCTTCAAACACTTATTTTGAACAATGCTTTTGCCATTTCAGATATTGGGATTGACCACCTACGTTCCTTAAAGCATCTACAAAGAATCGAGCTTATAAATACCTCTATCACTCCACAAGCTGTAAAAACTCTTTGTAATAATCATCCTCAACTGACGACACTTTCCTTACCATATTCAGCTATAGATAATACCTCTAACTGCATCAGCTCCCTACAGAACTTGACCCATCTAACCCTACGAGGAAAAATGTTTGAGTATGTTGAGCCGCTTCATTTTTCAATACTAAAGAGCTTTGCGGCTGCCAAACTTCCTCTGACTCACTTGGCCATTAATAATTTTATACTAGGTGAAGATGTAGTAGCCGCTCTAAATAACTTAAAACAGCTTCATGTATTAGATCTTTCAGATTGCATCTTAACAAACGAAGCAGCTCGGAGAGTACACCAATCTGGATGGCATCATCTTCATCAGATTCTTTTTAACAAAGTCTTCGAAATTCAAAATAGAGAATATGTTCCTATCAACAGCCCCTCCCTTTTACCTCCAGATAGTATCGCATGCTTAGCAAGGGTCACTAAGGAAACTTTTGAGAAAAAGCTTCGTTCTCTACCTCTACCTACTATTCGAATGGTTGAGTTTCTTAATTGCTTTCAAGTCGATGATTCCTGGGTACAACTACTGGCTCGATGCTCGTATCTTCACACTATTGACTTGAGAGGCACATCGGTAAGTGCTGCTGGTCTCCGAATGCTTTCTGAGAATAATCGGAAGATCGGAGAATTAGCGATCAATCCAGAAATCTTTGCAGGACTTGAAAACAGAGATATTCTTGAAGTGAGCACAAAAAAGAAAGCAGACCTCATATTTCCAGCGCATATGCATGCCCTTTCCCAGCTCTGCACATTAACAATTGAAGGAGCAACGACAGCTACACTACTCTCTCCTCAAATAGGCAGCTATCTCTCTCACCAAGTATCACAATTGCCTAATTTGAAGCTTTTTAACCTTCGCCTTTCAAGCTTCTCTATACTCTCGCTGAGATTTAAAAAGCTCACCACGCTAGATCTAAGAAACTCTGTGGTTGATTACTTTGTATTTGATAGGCTCTGCGATCTCCTTGCAAAGGGATACCTTCATGAGCTTAAAGAGTTGAATCTTACAGGATGCAGAATAGTTTTTAATAATGAAGAGTTAGAATCAGATGATTGGAAGTTTTTTGCAGACCCACTGAGGGCATCTGATATTCCTATGCAGGCACGTTCTGGCTGGAGAAGGCTCAAACTCAAACTGCCTCACCTGCAGATTTTCATCGATCCTTAAAGAGAAACAGTTCAAGCATAGCCAGTTGTTCAGATGAGAGGTACTCTCCGAACTGGATCATATAGCCAAACTCTTCTTCGTTGCAAATATACTGGTCTACTCTATGATAGCGCGCAGATCGTGCAAAGACAAGATACTCATAATCTCTCGTCTTATCGGTATAGCTCAATTTGTCTATATAGTCAATCTGTATGAGATAGGTACCGAGCACTAAAGGAACTTTAAAAGTGCCCAGTAGCTCTTTTTCTGCAATTTTTAGATAGTCGGGATGATCCTGATACGTCCCCTCTTCAGTAACAGCACAAAAATAGTTTTTCGATGCATCTTGAAAATCAAGCCCTCCTTCTGCAAATGGAAATTTTTGAAGCATTGGCGCGATAATCGGCATCTTTTTACTGAGGAGCTCTTTGAGGGTAAAAGGAGCTATAAAACTATCACAGTCTACTACAAAATAATACTCGCAGTTGTGCTCTTTAGCTTTCTGCAGGCTTTTATTTCGAATACTTCCTGGAATTTTAAATCTCTGAGGAATCCAGCCATACGACTGAAAAGAAGGCAAATTTGAAGCTTCTTCAGATTCAATAATGACTCTTTTGTACCTCTTCTCATTGGCTTGTACCCACTTACCAAGAATTGCTTTTGTTTGATCATTACTATCACAGCTATTGATATAAAGAGTGATCTTTTGTTTGTTATAGTCTAGCTTTTCAATACATTCTAAATACTTAGGAAGAAGCTCCTCATTATTTCTGGCAAGGACTGCAAGCAGCACCGTTTTATCTTCTTTACAGATATTTTTGTCTTTCGTGTAGGGCTTTGGGAAAAACCAATCATACAGACACTGATACCACAAACTTTTTCCATGTCCATGAATCACGCAAGGATATGAGTTTGTCTCAATGCAACGGACAGTTCGATGGTCTCTATCAATTTCTAATTCTTGAGAGCTCATATTAAATATGTTTAAAAATATCTCACACTGAGTATCAAGGGTATATTTTTTAAGATCAGCTAAGTAGTCCCGTGTCATCAAACGCTGATCATCTTCTTGTGGTGAAAAAGGAAGCAGCCCATCAATCAACTCTTTAAGATACCCTACATATCCTCTGTAGGCTCCACTACAAAGATATTTAAAGGAAGTGGCAACGTGTGGGTATTGAGTAGATACCACCTCATCTGGATAACAAAATTTTTCAGCAGAAACGACACAAGGAGTTTTCATCTGCAAAAATTTCTGAAGGACCCTCTCTGTAGAATCAATAATTAGAACATCATAAGCATCTACAAAAAGGAGCAGATCTTGATCTGAAAGTGTTTGAAGGTATTGGCGTACATGAATGAATTTTTCTGCAAGCCCGCGAAAAGGAAGTCCTACTCCAAGAGCCTTAACAGAAATGCCATTTTGCCTGCCAGATTCAATGAGTTGATCAAGCCGCTTATCGTGATGGGAGGCAACTGTACATACATGCAGTAGAGGTTTTTGAACTGTAGTTTCTTTATTTAGATTTTTTAACATATTAAGTAAGCAACTGAACCTGAGCGCCCTCAATAATTTTTTCGCTAGGGTTTGTCACGATTCTGTCATTTTCATTTACACCATCGACAATCTGCATAGCCTTTCCATAATCCAGGCCGATTTTCACAGTTTTTAAATGCACCACATCCTTCTTATCAAGGACAGCCACCTGTGGCTCTCCGGCTCGAATGATTATAGCAGCTACAGGCACTACAAAATAGGGTTGATCGGGCTTTAAAATAAAGCTCACCTCTGCGTACAACCCTGATAATAGCTCTCCATTTTTGTTATCAATATGGAGCTCTGTCAATAAAGTACGCGATGTAGGATCGAGCGCTTTTGCATAGCGTACAACTGTCCCTGTAAATGCTCTACCTTGGAATTCTCTAATTCTTGCAGTCCCTTCTACACCTTCTTGAATCGAACGGAAATAGCATTGCGGTACATTTACAAATAATCGAATGGTATCAGTCTCTGCAATCACAAACAATCTTTGCGGTGATCCGTTACTTCCAGCAGTTATTAAAGAGCCTATATCAACATCACGCTCAATGATAGTACCGTTAAAGGGTGCTATAATGTACTTGAACTCCTGAAGTTGCTTATAACGTCTCATATTAGCATCAGCTGCTTGCACGTCTGCCTCGGCCGTCAAATAAGTAGCTACTCGATCATCTACCTCTTGCTGTGAAATGGCTCCTGGGTCAATTGTATGAAGTGATTGCCAGCGATCTTTACTGATTTTCGCAATGTCGCGTTTTGACTCGGCACTTGCAAGATCTGCAACCGCCTGGTCATACTGCTGATCCACATCAGGCGTCTCCAATACAGCCAAAAGCTGTCCCTCTTTGACAACATCTCCAATATCAACTAACAATTTTCCTAAATACCCATTTGCTCTGGCCCAAATGGGAGTCACATGATAGGCCGCAGTTGAACTTGGAAGTGTCAATTCAATTGGTTTTTTATCAGCTTTTGCATCCACAACCGATACCTGTGGCAACACTCTTTTTGCCGCATCACCTTCTAACTTTCTCACTTGAAAGAGACGTGGGAAAAATCCAAATAGAAATAGTGCAAATAAAAAAATGCTTACTCCAATAATCACATAATTACCGGAATTATCTTTGGCGAGCCTTTTTGCCGGAATCTCTCTTCGATGATCCCTTATTTTACTCTTCAATTCTTTGGAGTTATTACTTGTCATGATCTTCCAAAATTTGATGGGTTGATGGTGTATGTGCTCCCTCTTCGCGCTCTATGTAAGGGTTGGCTTTTTTACGCAAAAAGGTGAACATAACTGGGACAAAAAAAAGTGTTGTCAAGGTAGCAAGAGCTAATCCTCCAATCACAGCACGACCAAGAGGGGCATTTTGTTCAGAACCTTCGCCAATACCTAATGCCATGGGAATCATCCCCACAATCATAGCAAGCGCTGTCATCAATACAGGTCTCAATCGTGTAATGCCAGCTGCATGCATTGCCTCTTTTGCACTCAAACCCTCATGCATCTGCATATTGGCAAAAGTTACAAGCAAAATACTATTGGCTGTTGCCACACCCACACTCATAATAGCACCCATAAGAGAGGGTACACTAAATGTTGTGTGGGTCAAATAAAGCATCCAAATGATACCTGAGATGGCTCCAGGAAGTGCCATGATAATGATAAATGGATCAAGCCATGATTGATAATTGATCACCATAATACTGTAGACTAAAATGAGGGCGAAGATAAAACCAATTGCTAAGCGCGTAAAGGCTATTTGCATATTCAAAACAAGGCCTGTGATCACGATACGATTGCCTGGCGCCATTTTTGCATTCAGCTCATTGACAATCTCTTGAATAGTAGACGCCACTCCACCTAAATCCCTTCCTTGCACATTGGCATACACATCATAAGTCGGCTGAATATTGCAATGGGTAATCACTCCAGGCGTTGACCTTCTTTCTAGTTTTGCTAAATCTCCCAAGAGCTGAGGCGCCGCAGTCAGCGGGCTAGAAACTGGCATCCTCAATAAAGATTCAATCGTATTAATGCGATATTTCGGTGTTTGCACAGAGATGAGATAGGGAATACCGCCTTGACGATCGAGCCAAAAATTGGGAGTAACGACAGTACCTGATCCATACGAGAGTAAAATATCATTGGAAATATCTCTTTGAGTCAGTCCCACCTCTGCAAGCCGTGTACGGTCAACATTCAGGTAGAGCTCAGGAGCATCAACCGTTTGATGAAGATGTACATCCACAGCACCTGGAACGTGAGAGACGCGAGTGACAAGCTCTTTAGCAATCTTTAAATTCTCTTTGGCGTTATAGCCTATCACGCGAATATCGATCGGTGCTGGCAGACCAAAATTTAAGATTTGATTTACCATATCAGCTGCTTGGAAGTAAAAGATCAGATTTGGAAAAGCCAGCGGAAGACGCTCGCGGAGTAAAGCCACATATTCAGGAGTTGTGTGGTTTCTCTTTTTGGTTAATGAAACTAAAATCTCACCGTCGTAGGTACCAATTGTTGCCATATCACCAAAGGCCATGTTATAGGCTTGCCCTGGAATACCGATGTTATCAATCATTTGATTGATTTCTGAAGGAGGTATAATTTTTTTGATTTCTTCTTCGACCTTTCCGAAAATTTCTTCCGTTACTTCAATCCGTGTGCCAGTAGGTGCTCTGACATGTAAACGAAACTGCCCTGCATCCACGAGTGGAAAAAAGTCTTCACCGATATAAGGAACAATGCAAGCGGCACTTGAAAAGATAAATAGAAAACAGATCAAAACTACAGGGCGACACTCTAATCCCCATGAAAGCATCCGCGAATAGAGTTCTCGAAAATGATGAAAAAATCTTTCAAAATGTTCATGATATCTTTGAAGAAAATTTTTATGCGATTTTGCAGAATCTAAAGACAACTCTGCTGGAAGTAAGTAGTGGATCATAACTGGAACAAGTGTTCTTGAAAGTAACCATGAAGCCGCAACTGCAAAAACAACAGCTTCTGCAAAGGGAACAAATAAAAATTTTGAAGGCCCTACAAGAAGTGTGACTGGAAAAAAGACAATGCAAATAGCAAGTGTAGAAACAAAAGCAGGGATTGTGACTTGTGAAGAGCCATCAAGCACAGCTTGCTTTAAAGGTTTTCCTAAAGCGATATTTCGATGAATATTTTCAACAGCAACTGTGGCATCATCAACTAAAATTCCAATGGCGAGAGCAAGTCCTCCCAAAGTCATGAGATTCAGTGTTTCACCAATTAAGCTAAGAAAAATAATTGATGTAAAAATAGAAAGTGGAATTGACACCCAAACAGTGAGTGTACTTCGCCAGCTGCCTAAAAACATCAAAATCATAGCGCCAGTCAAAAGTGCTGCAAGTATTCCTTCTTCAACTACTCCAAAAATGGCAGCTTTTACAAAAAGTGACTGATCGAATAATAAACTAATGTTCATTCCTTCGGGGGCGGCTGCCTTCACTGTTTTGATAAGCTCTTTGACTCTTTCAATGATGTCTAATGTTGAAGCTGCTCCATTTTTCAAAATCGATAAAAGAACTGCCCTACTGCCTTGGTCACGCACAATATTTTTTTGTGGCATAAATCCGTCATGTGCATAAGCTACATCACGAAGATAAATCACAGCCCCATCCACCACTCTCACAGGAAAGTCATTCATGCTGGCAATGAGATCTGGGGTATTATTGACATTCACGCGATAATCAATTGTTCCGATTCTCGCATTTCCAGTAGGCGTTGTTAAATTTTGCGCTAACATTACGTTGTTAATATCACGAGGTGATAGCCCTTTTGCCTGAAGAGCGATAGGATCCAGGTCAACCATAACTTGCCTAACTTTTCCTCCATATGGAGTTGTCAGAGTAGTTCCTTGAATTGTGGAAATCGACTGTCGAATACGATAGATACCATAATCATACAGCTCTTGTTCTGTGAGCTTGTCACTTGAAAGTGCCATTTGAATCAAAGGAACAGTATTTGCATTATAGCGTAAAATAGTAGGAGGCTGCATACCAGTAGGCATGATCCGCAAGATAGATTGTGAACTTGCAGTTGCCTGTGCGACTGCTGACTCAATTTCAACACCAGGATAAAAGAAGAGACGGACCAGCCCAATTCCATCGAGTGTTTGGGATTCAATCCGTTCAATATCATTTACATTATTGGAAAGAGTGTATTCGCTATAGGTTGTAATACGCTGCGCAAATTCCTCTGCTGGGAGGCCTTCAAAGGTCCAAATCACGCTGACAACGGGAATGTTAATAAAGGGGAAAATATCTTTGGCAGTGCGTACAGTAAACCACCCACCGATCGATAGCATCAAGAGTGCTACGACGACAAAAGTATACGGACGTCTGAGTGCCAGTGTAACAATCCACATTTGAGGGCGCCTATTAGTATCTTAGATAAAGCGCAGTCTTGTGAATTGGCCTAAACATGTCAATAAATTTTTATAAAAATGTTTATATATTTTCATTTTCGCATTTCATGAGAGCAAGGAGCATTTTTAACGCAAAGAAATACAGAAGGCGCAAAGGCGCAAAGAGTAGCCACACAATGTATAGTGGAGGATTTTTTGATTCTTTTTTACCACAGAGGACACAGAGAGGCATTTTTTGGTATATAAACCACGGAGTGGTACTTTGCCACGTAAGTGGCTACAGTTGTTAGCCGTAGGTGACCCGTAGGGGAACCTACGGTACAGCACCCCCATCCAAATGAAGAGCCAGGAACTGGCGACATTTAAAACTCTAATTTATTTTCAAGAATTGGTATAAATATCTTTCCGTATTTTCAGCTCAGGCAAATTTTTTATGGCATCTTCTCATCGTGTGCATTTCTTTCATCTTATTTGGTCAACAAAAGGAAGAGCAGACTTTATTTTACCTAAAATGCAAGAGCCTCTTTATACATATATGGGAGGAGTTATTAGAAAAACTGGCGGAACTTTATTAGAAATTGGAGGAATTATAAATCACGTTCATCTTCTTGTTGAGCTATCGAATCTAGAACATTTTATAAGTCTTATCCGAAACACAAAAACTTCATCAACAGCTTGGTTAAAGCAACAGTACCCAGAATGCAAAAATTTTGCGTGGCAAGATGGATATGGATCTTTTTCTGTAAGTTATTCACAGTTAGAAGCGACTCGTGCTTATATTCAGAATCAGGAAAAACATCATCACAATCAATCATTTGAAGAAGAGTACGCCAAAGTTTTAAAGCTTCATCAAGTCGCGTTCGATCCTCGATACGCCTTCGATTAATTGTCGCCAGTTCCTGGCTCTAACTTAACGCATGGATATACCGTAGGTTCCCCTACGGGTCACCTACGGCTAACAACTGTAGCCACTTACGTGGCAAGGTACCACTTCGTGGTTTATTCAACGATTTACAAGATTTAGGTTTATTTAACGATTTACAAGATTTAGGTTTTTTCCATTTACAAGATTTAGGTTTTTTCCATTTACAAGTAACGCTGTAGCCTCTTCTTAGCTTGCATACCAAGAAACACAAAGACACAGAGGATACTCAAAGAGAAGATTTGCAAAATCTCTTTTTCTAATTCTATATCTTCATACATAGAGAAGAATTACAGAAACCCCTCTCTGTGATCTCTGTGGTAAAAAAGAATCAAAAAATCCTCCACTATACATTGTGTGGATACTCTTTGCGTCTTTGCGCCTTCTGTATTTCTTTGCGTTAAAAAATCCTAAAGTCAAGTCTGTGTTCTTTGTGTTGAAAAAATTTAACGACACCTCTACATCTACCATCCCCACCTCACCTCAACTGTCATAAAAAATGACACTACTTTGCTTGTAGCAACTGTATTAACTGCTGTGAAATGCGAAAAGCTGCTCGCCCCGCACCATCAACATGGCCGTTTTCCGTTGTATCTCCACCAATATACACGCGTCCAAAGGGCTCCCGTAGATGATTTGCAAGAGTATCAAAGCGAGAACGCCTATACTTCAAAGGCCAATACGCAATGGCTGTGGGATAAAGACGTATCTCTGTCGAAGTGACATACTTTGAAAATCCTGGAAACAGAGCATCCATATTTCTGGTAGTAATTTTCTCAACATCACGTGGTGCTTTATTCATTAATTCACGAGCATAGTAGCCTGAAATTACAAGCGTCATCACTTGATTATCTTGAGAAGAGAGCTGCTCTTCACAATCGGTTGTATTATAAATGACACCAGTTGGACCATTTGTTATAAATGTAAAGAGATTCTCAGTTTCATATTTTGCCCATGTTTTTTTAGCTTCAGGTTTCACGCGATAATGAACCTTTGCATAACATCCATATCCGGCAGTTAAAATCGCCTTTCTCTTTTCATCATCGAGTTTTGGCACAAACTTAATGCGATCGATCACATATAAAGGGACAGTCACAACTACGTACTTCCCCTTTATTACATGCTCCTTTTGATTAGCTCCCACATACTTCACTTCCACATTTTCACTACTTTGCACAATCTGCTTCACTTGACAATTCAATTTGATAGTCTCTTTGGGAAGCTTTTTTGCAAGCGCCTTAGAAAAATTGCTATTTCCACCCTTTACATGGAAATTCTTTTCTCCAAAACCTTGAGGCGTGTCTAAAAAAACATGCATCACATCAATTCCATCAAGAGCGCTAATCTTATCCCATTCAATGGCAAGTTCAGGCTCTATAGTCAAACGAATCCACTCTCGTACTTTACGAGACAGGTTATTATGCGAGACATACTGAGAAAAACTTATAATCATCAAGTTTTTGAGACGTTGCGAGAGCGGCTTGCCCTGATAATATGTCGCCTGCAGCTCTTTATACAGCTCCCATGTTTTCATATTCCATTTTAAGAATGCTGCTTTCTCATCGGGTGTAAAAATTCCTGAAAGATAGGCATCACGATCGCCATTGCCAGTGTACGTATAAAATTTTCCGTCAATCTTCACTGCAGAATGAGCAAAATCTTCTACAAGAGGCAGCCTCAATTCTCTAAACAAAGGATAGACAGAGCTTTTTTCAAAATACTTTTCCACGTACTCTTCAGCAGTAGCTTTATCAGGATAGGTAATTGTCTCTGTCCGCCCACCAATGCGCTGTGACTGCTCTAAGATAACCGATGAAATGCCCGCCTTTTTAAGCTCATACGCTGTAATGAGCCCTGTCATCCCAGCTCCGACTATAATCACAGGAGACTCATCCACCTCTAGTCGCTTAGCTATGAGTTTTTCATGGCTAGTCTTTATAAATGTGCAAGACACTACACTCAAAGCCGTGCATACCAAAACAAAGAGCGCTTTATACATCTTCATCTAATAGCCCGCTTGATAGATTTGCCCTGTCTGCAGTCCTTCAACACTTTTTACATAGGAAAGCGCAATTTGTTGAACAGGAATTGCCTCAAATCCATAAAAATAGGAGCCAAAAGCCGCGGCCGATTCTGCAACTAGAGTTGGGCTCACAGCGTTGACCCGAATACCCTGCGTGAGCTCAATGGCTGCAGCTTTAACAAAACTATCGACTGCACCATTGACCATCGATGCTGAAGATCCTGCTCGAACCGGATCGTGGGATAAAATACCACTTGTCAGAGTGAACGATCCATTTGGCTGAATGTACTCTCTACCTATCAAGACAACATTCACTTGTCCCATCAACTTATGGTTAAGACCGATGCGATATTTTGCATCAGTCATCTTAGAAAAATTTTCAAAATGAACATCTCCTGCAGTCACCACCACAGCATCAAATTTTCCAGCCTTTTCAAACAGATGGCGAATTGACTCTTCTGAAGCTATATCACAAATTATATCACCACGCGTGCGACTTGCAATAAGCACTTCATGTCGTGAGGAAAGCTCACCTGCAACAGCCGCGCCAATTGTTCCTGTACCACCTATAATAATTACTTTCATTGTTCGTACCACTCCTTCACAAATTCTCTATGTAAGGGAACATCATCCCACTTCGATGCCTTCTTCCCCTCTAACGTTTCCTCATCATATCCTGAAAAAATTTTTATAACGATAGCAGTATCCTCTTGAATGCTATAAAAAATTCTCCAAGTCTTACATGCCAGCTCATACTCATGTTCTGCAACCTTTTTTATGCGATGGTTCGGAAATGGATAAGGATTACTGCGTAAGACAAGCTCGACACTCTGAATAAGTTTAAAAGGGGCTCGTGATTCAATAAATATAGCCTGCTTATGTGCAAAATCGGACCACTTTAACTGGTACTTGAGTCCTGGAGTTTCGCTTTCGGTCCACCCTTCTTTACTCTTTGGAAACGCATCTGCATAAGGAAGATAGGGTTTTATATCTAAAATAGGCGTTCCATCCAAAAGATCATTTTTTCCAACAAAAACATCTCTGCCTTGAATAGCTACAAGCTCAACGCACGACATACCAATAGGATTTGGTCTATGGGGAGAGCGCGTTGCAAATACTCCACGCTTGGGACCACCACGAGGGGTTAACACCTTCGGCTTCCAAGAGAGATTACGATGAAACCAGTAAATGACCCAGATTCGCTCAAATCCTGCCAAATCCTGAAGCGCTTGCTCAAAATTACAATCCGGCAAAAGAGCAATATGTCCCGCTGGAATAAGTGCCAGATCTGCTTGTCGTGGGGCCATATACCTTTCTAACTGCGAAGAGCAAAAATGGCCAATAGGCTTGCATTGCAAAAATTCCACTAGTACACCCTATCTTAAAGGTATAAATATACTGCAACACCTGCAAAAAAGCCTACAAGAATAGGGAGTGTGATCTTCTTCACAAACCAAAAGAAAGGCACTTTTTCAATATTCATGTACGCGATCCCTGCCGGAGATCCAATGGTCAACAAACTGCCACCAACACCTGCACAATAGGCTAAAAGCTGCCAAAATGGTGAATCTGTCGGGATCTCGGAAACAGGATAGACCCCTATACTTGCAGCAACTAATGGCACGTTATCTAAAAGACCTGAAAGCATTCCTAACCCCACTGCAATTGTCTGCGGCATAAGCCCCATCTCTGCAAACCACACCTCACAGCTTCGTAAGATACCAGCGCTATCAAGCGCCCTGACTGTAAGTAAAATTCCTAAGAAGAAGAAATAGGTCGAAAGATCAATACGCGTTAAAATTGCAGGTGCCCGTAGTTTGGACTCATTGGGATAACAAAGATCTGTTGCCACCCATAATAGTCCAACACCTAAAATTGCCCCCATATAGGGAGGAAAGTTAAAAATTGCATGGAGTAATGGAATGAGCATCAAAGCGAAAATCCCGACACACAAAATGAGCTTTCGATAAGGAAGCTCTACTGATTTTTTCTCTAGGTGGTGACTATCATCGATCGATCCCTTCAACATTCTTGTTAAGAATATAAAGGTTACAACCATACTCACAAGACTTGGTAAGAAAAGATCACGCATGGTCGGCAATGTTGTAATACGATCTGCAATCCAGAGCATCGTCGTAGTGACATCTCCAATTGGCGTCCAGGCACCACCTGCGTTAGAGGCAACCACAATCCCAGCCCCTACAACCATTCTGTCTTCGTGACTTTTTAAAAACCTGGTAGTGAGCGCGAGCATGATCACTGTTGCCGTCACATTGGCAATCATCGTTGATAAAAAGAAAGTAATCAGCCCGATAGTCCATAAAAAGATCTTCTTTGATTTAGGGCGTAGTCTCTCTGTAAAAAGGCTAAATCCTTCATGCACTTGCATAATCTCGATAATCACAAGGACTAACAAGACAAAACCAGCAACTTCATTAACATGTAAAAACTGCTCTTGAAGATCTGCAATCTCAACAGTTCGTGGAAGATTAGGATTTAAAAAGAAAAATATCCAACAAATTACTGCCATTAAAAGAACGACAGCGGTTTTATCTATTCGAAGAAACTGCTCCAATACAATGAATCCATAGCCTACAAGAACTGTCAGCGTCATTAAAAGATACACTAGATTTTCCGGCATACGTTTACTCTTCTTTTAAGGGTACTAGATTTTTTAAACTACAAATATAGTAAGGGCTTTTTTCTTGCTACATAAATTTAAATCACCTTTAATTAATTATTTATTTAATTAAAAG
>JAQGPK010000216.1 GCA_028293095.1 Chlamydiia bacterium
ATGTTCTGGTGGCAGATAGGATGTTTCATAGGTCACTTCGTTAAGAAGCTCTTCTTGAGTCACCGTGAATTTATGCTGCTGAATGACTTGGTTGAGTAAATACATTGAGCTTAAGAAATCGTGAACGATTGCTTCAATGGTGTGCTTGAGTTGTTGTTCTTGCTCTGCAGTTTTAGGAAGTGCACCTTCAGTCGGATTTACAGCTTTTTTTACATATTGCAGGCGAGCTGCAACTTCAGCAGTAAAAAGAGTTTGTGGGATATCGATAGGATATTTTCTAGTGAGCTCTTCAGCAAGAAGACTGCGTGTAGTATCTTGAGCGATCTCTTTAGCTGTTCTCTCAAGCATCTCACCAATTTTTTGGCGCATTTCAGCAATTGTTGCAATATCATACTTTTTAGCAAATTCATCATTTGCTTCTGGAAGAGTGCCTTGCTTGATTGCGGAAATCATTAATCTACAGAGTTTTGGCTCATCGTGTTTACAGTCTGCAGTATGTACGTGCGGCACGAAGTTGCGTTTTTCATCAATTTCGTCAAGAATCGCTTTGGCCTCTTTCGCTTCGTTGAGTTGCATGCCAATGACCTGTTCGAATGCCCAAGATGGCATTGCATCGCGAGATACTTGGAAGAGTCTATTTGTGAAAAGGTTATGAGCGGGATTTTCAATGATATCAAGATCAAGCTCAATATAGTCGTTTTCTTGAACTGGACGATCAGTGACCTCAGTAAAAGTTGCATGACGCATGAGATGCTTTTTGAGCTCCCATTCAATATCTTCAGGTGTAATCGCGCGTGGAAGAATTGGCTTTGTTACGAGGCTTTGGGCATCAATTGTTGGAATAGTTGGTTCTGTTTCATACTCAAAATGCGCTTCAGCGCCTTCTTCTTTAGAACACTTTTTAAGTTGTGAGCGTTTGATGCTATTTTTTGAAAGAGGGAACGCTTTTGTAAGTGTTATTCCTTCATGAAACGCTGTTTGTAGAACAACATCTTTCCATTCTTGTTCAACTTGAGAGGCGTAATTTTTGAGAACAATCGCCTCTGGAGCTTTTCCTTTTCTGAATCCTGGAATAGATACAGCTTTTGTCACATTCTTAAGAGCTTTTACAAAACATGCCTGTACAGCAGTTGGTTGTACTGTTACGTCTAAAATTACTTGACAGCCAGGTTTTCTTGTAATTTTTATAGCAAGAGTGTCGGTATTAATTTCTTGAGCGTCTTGTAGTAACTGGTTTGTCATTTTGATTACCTCTGGAGAAGATATAGAGAAGAAAATAAGCGGGCGAAGGGATTTGAACCCACGACCCTCACGTTGGCAACGTGATGCTCTACCACTGAGCTACGCCCGCATATATTTTCGGCCCTTACTCTCTATTTTTGGGCCTAATATCTATTTTTTTGCTCGCCTTTTTACTGTGAAGCGGCATTCACTTTTTTCTAGCGGATGACGAGATTCGAACTCGCGACATTCAGCTTGGGAAGCTGACGCTCTACCAACTGAGCTACATCCGCGTGCAGTATAAATCCTTACCAAGTCATCATGGCCGTTGAGTTTACCTCGTTCTTCTATTTTTCATCAACTATTTCTCTATTTTTCTTACCATTTTTCTTGCTAAAATTTCTTCTTTCCATAATAAACCGTTTTTCATTATCCCAGACCAGTAGTGCCCGAATCTTGAAAAAGTAACGTGATGAGGTAGTCCTAACATGCTCACAATGACGCAAACACAGATTGTTAACTTTCGCAAAATTAAACAAGATTTTGCATCACAAGCCTTGCGTGAAGGTAAAGAACTTTACGCAAAGGGTGTTGTCAAGCAAGCTAAAATTATACAGTTTGGCGCAAAAGTCATTAAAGTAGCAGTTACTGTTACAGGTATGTACCAAAATGATTATCATTGCGAAATGGAAATTGATCGACTTGAATCGGAAGTGATTGATTCGAGCTGCGACTGTCCTCATAGCGGTGATTGTCAGCATCTAGCTTGTGTCATTTTTCATCTTGAAGAAGAATTGGAGAAAATGATTTTTGGTTTTTCTCAAGAAAAGAAAAAGAAAAACGAAGTTACATCTGATAAAGTTGTGCATGAAATTGAAAAGAAAATTGAGGTTAGGCAGAAAAAGGAAATGGAAAAGCAGCAGCTTGATGAATACGTTACTGCTGCAACTGTGCTTGGGCGATCTGCCTTTTTTGTTCCTGAAGAAGAATTAAGCAAAGATCAAGGCGAACTTTCGTTTGTTCTTGTTCCTACAAGCCAGCTTCCTTTAAAACAGGTCGAGCTACAGCTTGTATTACGGCTGCCGTTTCGTTCAAAACCATTTTATATCCAACATCCTAAACAATTTTTTGCAAGTGTGCAGGCTCAAGAGCCTGTTGTGTTTGGTGGTCGCCGTCTCTCTTTTGGCGTTGATTCATTTGGACCATTTTGTGAAGAGTTGATTAAAGCCTTAAGGCCGCATCTTCATTATTCTGATGTAAAAACAGAAAAAGGAGTTGTTAAGGTTTGTGAGCTTGATCGAGAAGGACTTGGAGAGATTTTAGCTGTTGCACGTGAGTATGCTGATGACCATGTAGAGGTTAAAAAATCGAACGACAAGGGAAGTTTTTCACTACCTGGACTTTTTTGGGAATCTCAAGAGCAGCCGCTTTTCTTTTCTGAGATACGAGCTGAATTCTCATTCCGTATCGAGTATTTAACAAATAGTATTCCCCAGTTCATGTTAGTGCCATCTTTATATCTTGGTACAAAGCGTGATATCGAGTTAAGGGGAGCTACAATTTTTGAATGTAGTCGCCCAGGTGCTATCGTTGATGGTCTTTACTTCCGCTTCGCATCTGTCATTAAGCGTCAGCATATTCACGAATTAGAATCGATTCAACAAATGGCAATACCAGAGCCTCTTTTCGGCTGCTTTATAGAAAATGCGCTTCCAGAACTTCATCGTTTTGCAAAGGTTGCTAATACTGGTGCCATCGATTCGATCGTGACTTGTCCTTCACCTGGTGATTTGAAGGCTACATGTAATCTTAGCTACGGTAATGGTGAGCTAGAAGCAACGATCAAATATCGTTACGGGAAGATTACCATGCCTGATGCCGTACCTGAGCTTACTCAATCTGATATTAATAGCTTTGTAACGCCACAGGGTATTTTAGCACGTAATCTTGTAGAAGAGAATGCTCTTGTGCGTGATCTTTTCCAAGGATTTATCAAAGATGAGAAGACGGGCGCCTATGTTGCGAAAAACGACAAGAAAATTGTTGAGTTCATGACAGAGGTTATTCCCCAGAATCAACAGCGCGTGCAGTTTTCCTGTCCCGAAAATCTTCAGAGTCAGTTTAGTTATGATGATACGCGCTTTACCATTTCCCTTTCGGAAGGTAAGAGCATTGATCGTATTAAACTTGATTTTAAAGTTGAAGGCGATTTGAAGGGCTGTTCTGTAGATTATTTATGGGACTCGGTTGGAGCGCGTAGAACCTATATCGTTATGGCTAAAAAGGGTGCTGGAAAATTTGTCAAAGATGATGGAGAAAATGAGCTTTCAAAAGCGCAAAAGATCTTGGTATTAAAACTAGATGTACTCGCTCCTACTCTGCAAATTTTTGATGAATTACAGATTAAAAAACTAGATGATACAACGATCGAGTTGCCTTTGTGGACTCTTGTAAACTTGCAGCCGAACCGTTTTGAAGGTAGTCTTATTTCTCTAAAACTCACCAACAGACTCAAAGAAATTCAAGAGCAGATCTTTGATATGACAAAGTGTAAGGCGCCGCCACTTCCAAAGTCAGTGAAAGCAGTTTTCCGCCCCTATCAAGTCGATGGTATCGAGTGGCTGGCACGTCTGCGCCAGATGGGCTTGAATGGTATTCTTGCAGATGATATGGGCCTTGGCAAAACGCTTCAGGCAATTACTGCAGTAACGCAGTATCATGAATCTTTAAAAGGGTCCGATTCACCCGCGTTAAGTTTGATTGTCTGTCCCACCTCGCTTGTCGATAACTGGAAAGAAGAATTTCATACTTTCCATCCAAATCTACTAGTTGCAACCTTTTCTGGTGTGCCACAAGAGCGTAAT
>JAQGPK010000218.1 GCA_028293095.1 Chlamydiia bacterium
ATTTGTGTATTTTCAGAGAGATGCTGTACATCTTGAATACGTATTGTACAGCCAGAAGTAGAGAGAGACTGTAGTAATGCTATGGCATCTTTTTTTGTGGTAATGCGGGTTATGATACCTTTAATCAGTTCATTTTCGCCAGTATCAGTGTAAAATAACTTTATTGGTAAGTGCGTATGCGTCTTTTGAATGCTTTGTAAATCTTTGGAATCACAGAGAGAGAACAAAGCTTCTTTGTATTCTTGAAGCACCTTTTCAAAAGATGGGTTTTTTCGTAACTTTTTCATATCTGGCAGGGAGATGTGCACTAATTCGGATTCGATCAATGTTGTAAACTGTTCATTGGAATTGATCATGTTTTTTAAGTCGCCTATACCAAGAACGGCGCTTTTTACTGCTTGTACATGCCCTTCATGTGTTTTTCCAATCTCTTGGAGTAAGTACTTTTCTTGTTGTAGCTTGGCAAGGAGCTCTGTATTGCCTGTATTTTTTCTGCAGAGGATTTTTTGAAAAATAGTTGATTCTTTTGTAACGGTGATATGCTTAGAAAATGCAGTTACAAAATCAATGAGCTTTTTGGCATTTTCAGTGCCAGAAGTTGCGAAATTGTCATCAGTACAAATGGCATCAATACATTGAGAGATACTTTCAATAGTTTTAGTAATGTCGTCGTTAGTTAATTTGGTGATAGTTCGTTTGTCAAATTGGACTTTTCCATTAGATAGTTGGGGAACGACAAACTCTTGATCAAAATTCCAGCCACCAACAGTTGACATACTATTACCTTGTTACTTGTATTTTTTTTACAATTAACAAGAATAGTAATTAAAGTAAAGTCTATTATATTTATTAGTTAAAAATAGAACTATGTTAAATTAAATTAATCGCATTTCGCGGCGAGCATATGAAAAGCCTCTTTCTTTTCTTGATCTTGAATCACATGATAAAAGAGGGTGAGCTGCTCATAGAGACAGCGCCTTTCCCAGAGGAAAGAGCGCGCAAGCCAGCCATCTTCAAGCTGCAGATTTCCCACGAGAAAATGTGCTCCCAGAAGAGGTGCTCGTGGATAGGGCATTTCAAGGAGCTGGCTGAATAGCAGGTGCGCTCTTTTCTCTCCATGCAATTTAGCCAGAGCACAGCCATAGGGGAAGTAGAGAGGGGAACTTTCATCTTCGAGCTCTTTTGGTGTGTATTTAGTGACTATTCTCTCAAGAGAGTCATCGTCATGAAGATAGAGGTAAGCTGCCATCAGTTTTGCATCGATCGATTTTTCATTGCGATGCTCTAAAAGGGGAATCACTTCTTGGCATTGAATGATTTGTTCGTTATTGATGGCTTGTTGTAGTAAGTAGTTAAGGGTGCGCTCTGTTTGCTTCGAGGTGATTTTCAAGGCACTTGCAAGTCTTTCTTGAATGGGCAGTCCCTTTACATTCAATACAAGATCAAGCAAAACAAAGTCTGCAAGTAGCCGTTTTTGTTCGGCATCAGAAAGGAGCGAGCGAATTTTTTTGAGTGTTTCGGTAGCTGTATTCTGTGCCCCAATTTGCGCCATTAAAAAGATAGCATCAGAGATAAGTGTGATGGGCAGGATAGGGCGTTGGAGGAGTTGATCGACACTTTCCTTGAGTAGGTGTGGCTTTGTCAGCCAGAAGGCAAGTTGGACACAAAAACTTAAAGTTTGTAGCTCTTCATCAAGTTTTCCACGCTCATGTAAGATAAAAGAGGGGACATCCCAGTTCTTTTCAAGACTGCTAAAAAGTTTTTTGGCAGCATGTGATTGAGCAAGTTGTGGAAGAAAACGCAGGACAAGGCTAATGAATTCATAAGCTGCTTTTCGATTTTCTCTTGAGCTTTCATGCATACGAAAGGCGATTTGCTCTTCGAGAATCAAAAGCAGAGGGTGACGCCTGTAGCGTCTGAGTGCAAGCTCATAGCATTTGATCTCTTCATCATAGTCTTTGAGCGTTTGATAGATGAGCGCTTTTCCTAGATATTCAAGAGGAGCGCCTGGAGTTGACCTAAGTTCCGAAAATTCTTCATGGGCACGGGAGTAGAGCTCTCCGGCAAGCTTTGGGTTAGACTCTGTTTTTGCTTTTTCTAAAAGGGTGATGCCGGCACGGAAAAAAGCCTCTCTACCCTCAGCTCTTCCTGGGAAAGCTGCGCCTATTCTACGGTATTCAGTAAGTGCTCGATCATAATCTTTATTTGCTAAGAAGGCATCTGGAACAGTAAGACAGCCTATCATAATGTTTTGGCTGCCAATAGAGATTGTAAAGTTTTTCATTTCGAAGTCAGCATCTTTAGCTAAGATTCCAATGTGGTTCCCGATAACTGGAATATGGCTGACGTAGGAGAATTGCAGTAGATCATTGAGATAAAAGTAGATGTGATGATCAATCTTTTCGATGCGGATACGCTGTAGCTCGCCGACTGGCAGGACAATATCTGATGCTTCCACAACACAGACTGAAGAGCGTAATAGTTTTGTTTTTTTGACCTTTTCATTCGTAGATGCAAGCCAGAGGCAGTACCCTTCAGTAACTTGCCCCTCTTCATGAGCCGGATGTGAGAAGAGGATCCCAAGGCCATGCCCCTTTTCTCCTATCAATACTTCCGCTTCAATTTTTGTGTTGTCGGTAAAGGTGTCTTTAGAAACCATGAGGCTGACCCAATCGGACACATCAGTTGCACGGGTGATAGCTGTGTGTTCTGCGATCAAAACATTTTCTTGAAAAGCCCAGTCTTCTTTCTGGTTACAGTCAAGAGTACGCACTGGGAACCATTCAGATTTTCCTTCAATATAGTTTTCAAGACTTTGTATGAGTTCATCGATAGAGTGGTAGCGTGTTTTTGGATCAAAAGAGAGGCATTTTTTAACAATTTCGGATAACACCTGAGGCACTTCTCGATAGGGGGCTAAGAGCTCTGGAGCAATGAGCTGCTCTTCTTTCCAGTGCTTTTTAAAGTGAGCCAGACTCTTTCTCTGAAAAGGAAGCTGAAGCGTTAAGATTTGATAGAGGATCACGCCGAGTGAATAGATATCTGTCTGGACAGTTGCGATTTGACCCAAGGCTCGCTCTGGTGCCATGTAGGCAATCGTGCCGACAACTTTTCCAATTTTTGTAAGCATGTGAAGATGACGCGATGGTGCGATGATCTCTTCTGTTAATCCCTCGTCTTCTTTTTCTGAAACAAGCTTTGCAAGTCCCCAGTCAAGAATCAGTACTTGGCCATACTTTCCGATGATGAAATTTTCAGGTTTTAAGTCGCGGTGTAAAACACCCTGAGAGTGAGCATACGCACACGCCTGGCATACTTGAAGAAAGATTCGTACAAGCGAAGGAATTGATGTGTGAGGATCTTTTGCTCTTTCGCGATGCTTTTCAGCCTCTCGTGCACGTTTGATGACTTGTTTGAGCGTTTCTCCTTCAACATAGGGCATCGAGTAGTAGGTGAGGTGGTCTTCTTGATGAATGGCATAAATCGGAATAATAGTTGGATGGATCAATTGGCTTGTGATTCTTGCCTCTCGAAGGAAGCGGTTGTGTAGCTGTGGATGAGCTAATAAATCAGCCCGAATCCGTTTTAAAGCAATTCTTCGGCCGCAAATAGTATCATAGGCAAGGAATACTTCTCCCATGCCGCCTTTTCCAATGCTCTTTAAAATTTGATACTGGCCTATCGTTGTGACAACTTCAGATGGTTTTGGGGATTGCTCTGCACGGAGAGAGATCGAGGCAAAAAGCTCTTGAAGTTCACTTTTTGGTGGCATAACAGCTGTAGGATGTAGTCTACAACCGCAGTAGGCGCAAAAGACAAGCGAGTGTTTGCGTTCGCTCTCTTCTTTTCGCTTAAAAACAGCGTTGCAGGTGGGGCATGTAATGGTTACGGGTTTATCTGTCATTATGTCATTTTCCTAGTTGGCATCACTATAGAAAGAGAGCATAAGAAAAGCAAGTGCCTCTCGATCATACAAATAAAAAATCGGAAGTCATCTCTTAAAATTATTTTTAGAAATCGCTAAGGGAGTTGTTTTTGAGGTTCATAGCGAAGATCGTTGCGATAAATAAAAGAGATCTATATAATAGTAGAGATTATTTTAATAATTCAAATGATAAAGGGCGCAAATGAACTTTATAACCAAACGACTTCACGTTTTTTCTGTTGGCATGGCCATGTTCTCAATGTTCTTTGGTGCAGGAAATGTCGTTTTTCCTTTGCTCGTAGGTCAGCTCACTCAAGATAAATCGCTTTATGCTCTGCTTGGATTAGTGATTACAGCCGTTGGTGTTCCTTTTACAGGGCTTTTCGGAATGACCCTTTTTGATGGCGATTACCGCGCCTTCTTTAATCGCCTTGGTAAAGGACCTGGAACCGTGATTGCGCTACTGATTATGGGTCTAATTGGCCCCTTTGGAGCTATTCCGCGCTGCATTACCCTTTCCTATTCTACTTTAAAAATGTTTTTCGGCTCGACTGCGCTTCTTCCCTTTAGTATTCTCGCCTGTCTCCTTATTTACGTTCTTACAGTTCGTAAAAATCGAATCATGGAAATTTTAGGGTATGTTTTGACTCCCTTTTTATTGATTTCATTAGCCGTGATTATTATTAAAGGAATTTTTATTCATCCAGAGGTGGCTATAAATGAAAATATTTCAAATTTTTCTGCCTTCACGCATGGCCTTTTATCTGGGTATCATACGATGGATCTACTCGGCGCCTTTTTCTTCTGTTCGGTCGTGATTGAATCACTGAAACAGGTCTCCAATCGTAGCAATTTAGCACTACATCACAATGCGTTCTTAGCAAGCATTGTAGGGGCTTCTTTACTTGCACTTGTGTATGTTGGGATGAGCCTTGTAGCAGCACTCCATTCGGTGTCTCTTGCCGATGCCTCTCCCGATGTAATTTTAGGGACAATTGCTTTGAATGTTTTAGGCCCTTATGCAGGCATTATTACCTGTGTAACGGTTGCGCTTGCCTGTTTAACAACTGCAATTGCGCTTTCGACTGTCTTTGCTGAATATTTGCACTTGGATATTTTTCAGGATAAAATTAGTTATAACTCTTCATTGATTGCAACGCTTGTGGCAACTTTTGTTATCTCAACGCTTGAGTTTAATGGCATTGTTGCCTTTTTGGCGCCCATTGTGCAGTTACTCTATCCATGTCTGCTTGTATTGAGCATTGCAAATATTGCCTATAAGCTTTGGGGTTTTCAGTCTGTGAAGATGCCAGTTGCAGTAACATTTGCTCTCTCGTTGATTATCTCGCTTCTTTAAAATAGGAAGCAATATTTGTTAAATACATGTAATTAAATATATAGTTTTTTAATATTAAAAATTATATACTATTAAATAATTTTACTAATATATCGCGAGGATTTTATTGTGGTTCGTATTAATAGACGTACAAATTTTACTATAGAACAAGTTCCTGCAACTCAGGCTTCCTCTCAAGTTAATAATAAGAAAACTACCCTGTTTTCAAAAATTGGAAATGCAGTACATGAAACTGTGAGAATTGTAAAAGAAGCTGCTTTACCTGTTATTACAGGAACTACTATATCTGCTATCAGTTACTTTATAAATCACTCAGCTGTTAGCAAAATTGTTGGAGGAGTAGGGTGTACTCTAAGTGGGGGATATTTACTTCGGAAAAGTAAAGTTATAGAAATTGTAAAAAATCAAGTGGTTGGAGCCAAAGAGGAACAGTTGAAAGTAAGTGGGGGTAGAGTAACAGCGGCTACTGCAGGCGCTATTTTGGCAGTTTATGGCATTGCCTCTATGGTGTTAGGTGTAAAAGAGTTGTTATATGGCTCAGATACGCTGATCCAGCCACTTACCGGTAGTGCAGGAGAAATCACATTAGTTAAAGACTACACTCGAGAAATGTTTAAATGTCCTGAAATAGTGGAGCTTTGGCAAAAAGCGGTGAAGGAAGGCGGGGCTATTACGATTGCTTATGCAGCTGTAAAGGACTTTCCTCATAGTGCTGGTTGGCTGCCTGAACAACGTCAAATTGTCATCCGAGACGATGTGATAGAAGAGAGTAAGCGAATTACTATGACTCTTTTTGAACTTTGTAATGCTCACGGGGGTCATACCAATACCGGAGAGATATCTGCTAAATGTAGTCAGGGCGATATAAATCTCCTAGAGTATACGAAACAGATAATGGAGATAGAG
Organism: Chlamydiia bacterium; assembly: GCA_028293095.1. Classification (GTDB taxonomy): domain Bacteria; phylum Chlamydiota; class Chlamydiia; order Chlamydiales; family FEN-1388; genus JAHFTM01. The sequence continues at coordinate 6,189 of JAQGPK010000218.1, forward strand.
TTCCGTTCTATGAAATGCCATCACACTGTTATCACAAAATGTGTTCAATCTCAAAAATGGGATAGCCGAATGATTTTGTATCATAAACTTTTTGAAACATCCGATTCACTCGAGCCTCATTATGAAATATTCTGGGACCGCTATTTCCGACATCCCGCTAAAGCAGGCCATCGTGAACTATTCAGAAAGCAATGGCAAGGGCTGTGTAAACCAACGTATTGCCAAAAGCACCCACAGGCAGAAGAGTGTGTCGGGTAACAACAATTTAGTGTTAAAGCTTTAAGAGCATTCGTGATTTCTAAAGAAAATCAAGCGCGGAGGGTTCAAGTAGTTCTTTTTCGATGGCTGCTTGAAAAAGAACTCGGATCGCATTCATTGCACGTTTGCTGACGCTTTGTGTGTTTTCTGTGACATAGAGATCGATATGCTTTGCGATCACCTCTCTATTTTTTTCTTGAGAATTGGCAATCACATAATCCACGCTTACAGTAGGATTTGCTTTTGCAAATGCAACTGATTGCTGTAGAGCATCTGTCAGGTGAGTCAGTGTTTGATCTCCTAAAGTGCGCTTTGCCGCAATCACTCCAAGTGGAATTGGGCAGTGGAAGCGTTCTTGGAAAAGATCTCCTAGATCTTCGATTTCTTTGAGCCCATGAAGATGAAAAGTAAATCGTGTCTCATGAATTATCACGCCAGCATCACATCTACCTTGTAGGATTGCTGGAAGAATTTCATGGTAGGGAAGTGAGATAATTTTTTTTGGCTTATCAATTAAAAGTTTTAAAAGTAGCGCGGCTGTCGTAAAATCTCCAGGGACAGCAACGATTGCTTGCTGTATATTACAGTCTCTGTTTCGAGCAATAAGCTTAGGGCCTCCATCTTCACCGATGGCAGCGCCAACTGGTAGCATGCAGTACTCTTTTGTGATCTTTCCTAGACAGTAGGCAGAAACTTTTGTAAGAGGATAGATGCCTTCAAGGGCTCGTTTATTCAGCTCATCGATGTCATGTAAGTGTGGTGCTACATTGAAGGGAGTTTCAAAACGTCTATGAACGAGGGCATCGAAGGCAAACGTATCATTGGGGCATGGAGAGAAGGCAAATGGTAGGGTCGCCTTCATGAGAAAAGTACAAGAGGAGCGTGCTGCTCTGGCATCTGTTGTAGAGGTGCTGGCACTTCGGATTTTTGTTCTACAGAGTTCTTGGTCAGGAGCTGATAGACAACTTCAGGGCTTAAATCATCAATCATAGCAAGAAATACTTCATGGAGTACTTTGACGTCATTGAGCGCGCGGTGCGCTTGATTTTCTTGAATGCCAAAGAATTGCCTTAAGTATTGAAGGGAGTGCCTTGGAAGATCTTTACGATAGCGTCTTGCCCATTTGAGTGAGTCCAAAAATAGCCAATGAGTCGGCATATTTAAGTTAGATCGCTTCATTTCTGCACGTAAAAAGGGAAGGTCAAAACTATCATTATTGTGTGCGATAAGGATAACCTCATCATCACAGAAATCGATAAATTTTTGACCCACAACAGCAAAATTATGAGCGTTTTGGACCATTTCGTCGGTGATTTTATGAATCGCGATAACTTCTTTTGGGATAGGCATCCCAGGATGGATGAGCTCTTCAAATGTTTTATCGCGTAACGGATCATAAGCTGCAATTTCGACAATGCGATCGCGGTCTGCGTAGGTGCCTGTTGTCTCCGTATCAAAAAATATAAAGCGATATGCCATACAGTCCTCTTTACCCTTTAGCCTCTTGAGCTTTTTTTAAAACATCTTCAAGCGACATAGCTCCTGCTGAGATGGCTTCAATGGCAGGAGAGAATGTTTTACAGACAACTTGAGAGGTGTTGATAAAAGCTTCAAAAGTTTCATCAGCTACAACTTTTTGCGGTGCGGAAAGAATGAGTCTATAAAATACAGTGGCTGTTGCTTCATCGACGCAAAAGCCTGGAACATCCAACTCTTTATTTAGCATATGAAGAAATCGGCTGATATCACTTACCTGGGCAGGTTTAACGCTGCAAGGGATAAAGGTAAGAAGTTGGAGCAGTTCTCCCTCGCCGAGGATTCGGATAAAGAGAGGGAACTCTCGCTCGCCAGCTTTGAAAATAAGATAGATTTGATTTGTCTCGCTTTGCACCTCTGCGTTGAGTTGTAATTTTTGCAGTGCATGAAGAAGATCTGTTTGTGACAAAGTAACCATTCTAGTCATCCTTTTGAGGTATTAGTAATCAACTTGTGGTGAGGGCATCAATCCCGGGTTTTTCTCGTGAATAAGAGTAGGATTGTTAGTATTGGGAAGCGTGCTCACTTCACCTTCTTTCGGCATGCGCCAGCAGCCGCTACAGAGTAGAAGAGTGATCGCAATAAAGAGCTGTTTCATGGGGATATCCTATTATTTAGGGGTTGTGTTGACATTAGGGATGTCTTTGAGGAGCTGTAAGCCCTCTGTAGATTCTGCTATAAGAATTTCTTGATTGTCAATGCGAATCAGGTAGAGGCCGGCTTTTGGGGAAAGTGCGCGGCGTTCAATGATTTGGATACGATTAGAGCTTCCTCCAGCGATTATAGCCCCTTGTACAAAGCGTTTGTAGAGCCATAGGAGTACAAAAAGAAGCACGAGAGTGATGAGAAGCATGAGGATCATGCGGACAAAGAGTTCGCCAAAATGACTTTCACTAACCACTACTTTATCCTGTACTTGGGCCTCTTTTTTCCAGTCCTCAACAGAATACTCAGTTGGTGTTTCGGGCACTATTTTTACAGGTTCAGCTCCAAATAGAGGGCAAGCGAGGCTTGTAAAAAGGAGGAGTGCGTAGCAGATTGTCTTCATAAAAATCCTTAATTTGTATTTTCATTCTACGCAGTTGCTGCATTTTTTAGCATACGTTTGTATACTAATGGGTATGATTATTATAGGACTTGCAAACATTAAAGTTGATTGCATCATTGGCTGCCATTACGAAGAGCGTTTGAAACCAAGAAGAATTTTTTTGGATCTTAAGCTCAAAACGGCAAGTCCATCTACGGATGTGCTTGAGCATACGGTAAACTATGAAAGAGTGGCGCAGTATGTTGAAATTGTGGCAAAAGAGGGGCAATTCCATCTACTCGAAGTGCTTGTTGTAGAAGTAGTAGAAAGGATTTTACTAGAATTTCCGACGGTTCTTTCTGTGTGGATTAAGGCGATAAAACCACATGCTATTCCCCAGGCAGAGAGCTGCTTTGTCGAGTATGAAAAGGATCGTTCATGAAATGGACCCTTGTCACCGGCGGAGCTAAACGGCTAGGAGCTGAAATCTGCAGAACCTTAGCGCGCTCTGGCCACTCTTTAGCTATTCATTATAATAGCAGTGAAACTGAGGCAAAAGCGGTAGCAGAAGAGTGCCGAAAGTATGATGTCTCTGCGGAGGTCATTCAAGGGGACTTTTCTACTTTTGAATCAACTAAAGATTTTATTATACGTTATCAAAAGCGCTTTGTAGAGACAGAAAATCTCATTAATAATGTTGGCAACTACCTTGTGCGTAAAGCCAAAGAAAGTGAGATGGCTGACTCATACGCACTTTTTCAAACCAATGTGCATGCACCACACTTCTTAAGCCTCAATCTGATTCAAGAAGGTGGGGCAATTATTAATATGGGAGTATGTGGCCTGCATTCAAGCCGTGCTGATGTGAGGGCGCCGCTCTACACTGCAAGTAAGATGGCGCTCTGGTCTCTCACCAAGTCTCTTGCAAGGGAGCTTGCACCTCAAGGAATCTCGGTAAATATGGTCTCTCCAGGCCAGCTTGAGAATTCAATTGATTTACCGGCTGATTGTTCTACACTTCCTATGAAACGCCCAGGAAAGTTGAGCGAAGTTACACGTGTTGTGGCCTTTTTACTTGATAAAGAAAATAGATATATTACGGGACAA
>JAQGPK010000016.1 GCA_028293095.1 Chlamydiia bacterium
AAGAATCGTAGCTATCGGGGGCTATGCCGTCAAAATTGAGAGCGCACTTCAAGCAAATCTACTAACAAATTTAAAAGTAGGTCAATCTATTTTCTTTTCAGTAAAAGAGTATATTTATGCAGACGAAGATCGAAAAAAATTTTTACTTCGTCTACAGGAATTTTTCTCGATCAGTGAAAAAGATCTTCAAGAGTGTTTGGAGCCTAAGGAGTCAGTCCCAGCAACCTTTGATAAAGAGAAAGAGCCTGAGTGGCGTGCGACGCTGGCTCTCTTAAAATTCTGCAATTTATTGCCGGGAGAACTGAAACAAGAATATCGCTCCATCTTCTTTCCGGCCCCTAGAGATCGAATGCTTCGTGATTCAACTATCCCTAAAGAACTATTGCTTTAACATTTAAGAAGAGGCTTGAACAGCAGATGCTATCGGATCACGCGCCATGATAGGACGCGTGCATTTTAATGCATGTTTTGGTTTACGAATCAAAACTCGTTGAATATGGACGCGATTTGCATATAAGTAATCCACACCTGAATAGAGTGCATAAAAAGCAGAGACTAATACAAAGACCGTACTTAATTGTGTCAATGCTTCATCAGAAAGTTGGCCCAGTGAATGAGGAATCATTAAGAGGACAATCACAAAGCAGCAGACTGCTTGAATAATTGCCTTCATCTTCCCGCTTGGACGTGCAGCGAGAGCAAAGCCACGTAGAGCACAAATCGTTCGTAAGGTACTAATAACAGAATCCCGATAAAGAAATATAAACACGCAAATTACAGGAACGTTGACAGGAGGCTGTGTAAAGGTTAAAAAGACTGAAATGCGGGAAATACTATCAGCCATAGGATCAAGAATTTTTCCAAGATCAGTCACCTGATTATACTTACGGGCTAAAAGACCGTCCAGTGCATCAGAGAGCTCTGAAACCCCTAACAATAGTAAAAGAGCATAGGGCAGCATCTGACCATTAATACCAAAGACATCATGCTGCAGATAAATAAGCAAGAAGACGGGGCTAATAAAAATACGAAAGAAGGTTAAGGAATTAGCCACAGTCCAAATTGTAGGACCGCCAATCGGATGCTGCACTATTCGATCAATGTTGTTGTCAATAGCACGCTTTTTAAATACGTTTTGTTGCATAATGATAATAGAATACCAAAATTGGACTTAAGATGCGAGAAACTTCTCCTCTTTCAAATTTTCTTTAGCGAAAAAATGGGCTTTGTTGAAAAATTCATTTCAGAGATAGAAAGATTCTTATACTCTTTGTGTCTTTGTATCTCTGGGTTTAAAATAATTAAGAAATACCCTTAATTGAGTAGTGCTTTATATTCAGGCCTAGTAAGACCTGTAGAAATAGTATCCAAAGCCAGAGCTATATGCAGGAAGATCAAAGAGGGTGTATTAGAAGACACTTTCTCAAGAGCCGCTCTTTTAATCTCATCCACTTTTTTAGAGCAGGCTGTAAATAAATCTTTACCTCCAGGAGAGTGCCAATTTATTTTCATCGATAGTGTAAAAATAATATAGGTGTCGCACTTAGCTTCTATTATCTTTACAGCTTCTGCCCTTGCTACCTCCTCCGCTCTTCTTGCTTCTTCTCTTTTCATAGCTTCTGCTAGAACCTGCTGCGCTTGTACTTTTTTATATCGAACTTCCCATACTCTGTGATCTCGCTTTTCTTTTGAAATAGCAGGAGATATAAAATGAGTAAGCTTGCTTGTACTTGGTGTATCTATATACCTTTTTCCATATTTCGGTTCAAAAGATGTAAGTAATCTTTTTTCAGGACTTATAAAACGGAAAGTATTCATAAGATTAAAATCCTAACTTTTTATAAAATTATATTTAGTAACATTTTAATTCTAAAATTTACCATATATTTTATTAAATAGAAAAGGATTTATAGAGTTCTACATACTTCTCGGAAGGCTTGTTCCAGCTACAATCAGTCTTCATGCCTTGAGTCATAAGCTCTTGCCAACTCTTTTGATTCGTTTTCCAGAGTAAAAACGCACGAGTGAGTGCTGAATCAATGCCTGCTTTGGTAGGCGCATCAAAAGTGAAACCATTGGTCTCATGAAAAGGACGTCCACTCAACTCCACATCAAAGACAGTGTCTGCAAGACCGCCTGTCTTCCTTACAATTGGAACTGAGCCATAACGCATCGCGATCATCTGAGTAAGCCCACACGGCTCAAAAATAGAGGGAATAATAAATAGATCAGAGGCCGCAAAAAGTTTGTGTGCAAGCGCTTCATCATTTTGTAATAAAATACGCACAGTAGGATGTGATGCATAGGTATGCGAGAGTTCTAAAAATTCATCCTGGATTCGAGGGTCAGGCGCTGAACCTAGGAGAATGAACTGCAGCCCTAACTCTAACGAGCGCTCGAGCGCATGACGTATAAGCTCAACACCTTTTTGGGGCACAAGCCGTGTAATGCTGACAAGTAAAGGCATATCGTCTCGCCTTTGCATTCCAAGCTCGCTATAAAGCTGCCATTTGTTCTTTTCCTTCGATTCACAATTAGCGGCTGAATAGTGATAAGGAATCAATGGATCTGTCTCAGGATTCCAGTAATTAACATCTAACCCATTCAAAATCCCTGAAAACTTATCTTTGCTTTTAAGCATCACATCTAAAAGTCCTTTAGCCCCTTCTTCTGTCAAAACTTCCTTAGCATAAGTAGGCGATACAGTTGTGACCGCATCAGAGAAAAGAATCCCCGCTTTTAAAAGATTGATATCTTTCGTATCCGCATGCCGAATCTCTTTTCGCTCTCCTGTATAGCCAATTTCATCGAGATGAGACTCTGCAGAGCGCCCCTGATACTCCATATTGTGTATTGTCAAGATCACTCGAGTCTTAGGGAACCGCTTCTTAAAATTCTCTTCCTGAAGTAAAAGAGCCAGGGCTCCCATCTGCCAGTCATGAATATGAATAATGTCTGGAGTTCGGCTGCTTTGACTTAAATAATCCAGACACGCCCTTGAAAAGTATAAAAACCGATCAATATCATCCGGAAATCCATAAATGGCTCCTCGCTGAAAAAAGCGTTTTGAATGATGGGAATCTAAAAAAGTGAGGGTGAAATCTTTGTTAATCGCTGCCTGCCAGGATGAGTTATCATGCAAACTACCCTGAAAATAGGAGCTAAAGTGGGGCAAGATTTCCTGAATTTGAAAAGTACCTGTAAGGCAATTATATTTGGGAATTAGAGTTACAACGTCATGACCTTTACGAGTGAGCTCTGCGCTCAAACCCATGATCACATCAGCAAGACCCCCGACTTTAGCAACGGGCGCTGCTTCGGAGGCGATCTGTACTACATACATGTTTTTCTAATCCGCTATTGCCATTTGAGGACTGCTCATGTCGATGGCTGCATTTTCCTCTTCGGATACTACGTCAAAGCTAATTTCATGCCGAAGACGCCAGCTTGCCGCTAGGTTCAATGTAAGCAACATCGCAAGAACACAGGACATTACCCCATTTGCTTGGGTGGTGTCAACAAAGGAAAAGAGCATAAGGGCAACTATTGAATAGCAGTAGTAGAGGATCCTTCCATACCGAGGAGAAAGATGCAGCGCAGTCTTCATGCCGGCACAAAAATAGGTAATGACTGTAGAGTAGCCCAAAATAAAGAGAAGAACCGGAATAAAGAGATTCATATAAGGAAAATATTTCGATAGGGCAGATTGCACGAGATAAATTGAATCAATATTTTCAGTCCAGGTTCCGGTAACAAGTACAATAATTAAGCTCATCGTACAGATCACAAAGGCATCAATAAAAACCTCAAAAATTGTCAAAGATGCCTGCTTTGCAGGATGCTGCACAGAGCTTTCGCTATGAATGATGGAAGCATATCCGACCCCAATATCGCAGCTATAGCAAGCCCTTCGAATTCCCTGAGTGATCGACATCATTAGAGTAGATCCAGCAAACGCTCCAATGGCTGCATGTGGCGTGAAAGCATAACGAAAAACGTCTGCAATAACTGTAGGAATCGCAGAGATATTTGATATAAGCACATAGCTCCCCATCCCTAGATAGATCACAATAAAGACTGGGATAATGGTGCCAGAAATAGAGCCAATTCTTGCTACACCACCAGCTTCGGCCAACATTACAAGCGCCAAGAAAATGAGAGCTACATACATTTTTGAAAAGCCGAAATTCTCTGAAATACTCGATGTCATCACACTAAACTGAAAAATTTCTACGCCATAGATGCAGAGAAGAACACAAAAAAGCTTTACAACCCAAGGGTGCCCTTTAAATGCACGAGCCAGAACATACATTGGACCGCCGCGATACACTTTTTCACCGCCAGTACCCTTTTCGACTCGATGACGCATTCCTAGATAGACCTCTGAATACTTCACAAGAGCGCCGATCATCGCAGTCACCCAGATCCAAAAAATTGCCCCTGGACCGCCTAATTGCACAGCCGTTGCAACGCCAACAATATTGCCAATGCCGACAGCGCCGCCGATTCCTGCAAAAAAAGCTTTAATGGGATGAATTCCTGTAGATCCAGCGTTAGGATCAGTTTTAAAAAGGTAAGAAAAAAAAGTTTTAACAATAGCCGGAAACTTTCTAATCTGGACAAAGCGTGATTGAACAGTAAGATAGCCCCCAATAAGCAAAATGGCTGGAAACCCAAAGTAGCTCCAAAGAATATTTTCCAATTGGCTTAAAGCATCAAAAAGTTGTTCAATCATAAAATCCTATTAAAAATGAAATTTATTATACTACATTTTCGTTGTTACTGTCCAGCTATATTTAATTCATTTTTTTGTAAAAACAACTCTTTCCAATAGTAGTCTTTTAAAAGGAACTCTCCGTTCCTGCCTAAGAGTCTATAAGCAATATAGAGCGCCTCTATAGAGGCAAGCCCAGCCGTTGGATCACTACAGTCATCTTGGCGCCTTGGATATGCTGTTTTAAAACCAGGAGGGATACTTCTTTTAGGTACTGGATACAGCTCTTTTAGTTGCTGTACCATTTTCCCAGCAAGACGCCATGTTGCATCAATCAAGATCAACCCTCTACTACTATCGTCTTTTGAAAGTGCAGGACCATCAAGGTCTAATACAACATAATTTGAAAGATCTGGAAGTGTCGTACAGCAATTTGGATACACAAAAAAATTAAAATCACATCTTCCTTCAAGCCCTCTTAAAGAGCATTTTTTTAGATTTTCTCGACTGTGTCGAATAATACAAGTTGAAGGTGGCTCAGCCATTTTTCAAATACCATTTCAAGAAAAAAATTTATAAATAAACAAAAGACAAAAGTATATACGAGCATATTAAATAGAGGCAATGAGAGATGCTAAACTGTTATATCCTATTCTTTTACTTGAGCGCATGCTATTAATAAATTTTTTAAATAATCATTGTAAATAATTATTTTTAATTTTATATAGAAGAAAAAGGGCACATAAAAAATAAGGAATACTGTCATGAAGGCATATTTTAACAAAATACGCACAAAATTTGTCGTCTCTATACTCACTGCAT
>JAQGPK010000075.1 GCA_028293095.1 Chlamydiia bacterium
AAAACTTCTTAAAAAAAAGCCACATGACAGCAATGGCATAAATTCCAGATATCTTCACTAAAGTAAATGAATCGCTTTTCTCTATTGTTCTTCCGCTCCAATTGTTCTTAGCTACATTTTCAGGAAGACTTGTAGGCTGTATAAAGGACGTCTCTTGAGATAGTTTTCTGATTGTCATGTGTACCGCACATAGCTAAAAATAATGGAGGTAATGCTACCATAGTTGCATATTAATTTGTTGTTTTTTGCACTCTATGAAGCCTGCATCACGCTTGTAGCCATACTGTAAAGGGCTGCCAATTCTTGGCGAAGACTTTCTGCCGTGCCTCGATCTCTCGGGTTCAAGCTGAGCATTTGAAGAATTAAGTATTCAAACTTCTCCTCAAAAGTTAAAGAGTCCCTTTTTTGGTAGAGCACCTCCCTTCGCTCATCTGTTGTTTGTAGCAAATAACGAATGTGTCTTTGTTGATCGATTTTCTTTTTCTTATCTGATTTATCATATAAATTTTTAAAAAGATCATCTTGAAACCAAATCGGTGGCTGTTCGTGATAAAAAGCATAAAAGACACATCCAATGGCGTACACATCCGAATAGAAGTAATCATCAGCTTTCATTTTATTTGGGAAAAACCCCTCTGGAGGCATATACCAGCGGTATGCTTGAACCTCTTGACCTGGACATTGATCTTTAGGAAGTGTTTTACCAAAATCAGTAATGGCAGCATCTATCTTTCTCACTCCTCCTGGATAATAAGAAATATCTAGTAAATGATTACCGCTATGAAGATCTCGATGGATTAACCCTTTCGCATGCATACCAGAAAGCCCTGTCAATAAATCGAGTGCAATTTTCATTTTTTCAACTAAAGAAAATTTTTGATCTTTTAGATACTGCAGCCGGTGTAAAGAGCCTCCATTATACAATTTCAAAATGATTTCTAGTTTATCTTCATGGGTTTTATTTTTTCTATGAGTAATAAAAGCTTTTCCTTGAACAATCCCTGGAATCCCTTGCAAGGACTTAATGATATTCATCTCTTCCTTATCCTCTAAAGAAGTGCGGCAATTTGCGACGATTTCAGGTTTTTCAGAACTATAGAGAATAGACTTTGTAACTACTTTATGCCACCCCTCACCGATTTTTTCAATTCCCTCTGTTCCAAGATGTATAAAGGTGTTTCTACTCTTTGGATCATATTCAATAGTACGAGCAAGACCTGTTTTCGACTTAGTCAAATAATATCGCTTCTCTGTTATCCATACTTTGAGATCGCTTTCTATGAAGAGCGCAAGCTGTAAAACATCTTCTCGTTTTAACCCTAGATTGGTCTCAATTTGAAAAATAGCGTCAGTTGCTTGCATGGCCAAAAGAAGCGGCTCGAAATGTAGTTGTACGGCAATACTCTGCAACTCTTGATAGGTAACCACATGGGGAACATTTAAAGAAATATATTTTCTAAGAGCTTGATAATTTTTAGATAAAATTGCTTTGGATATTTTTTCAGATGCTGTAAACGCCGTTTCTTGTATAAGAGGGGATGCACTGTGTGTTGTTCTTTTCTTTTTCTTTGTTGATTTTGAATGCGATTTTGATAAAAGCCCGGATGAAGAAAGGTACTCTTGCTGAAACTTACGCCCAAGCTCTTCTAAAGTTGTACGATAAGGCTCTTGGACAAGTGAATGATCACGAAATGGAATCTTATCTTCTGATTCTAAAAAAGTAACATTTTTCCCAGTGCCTTTTTTAGCTTCCCGATATCTAAGAGGGGAAAAAAGTGGAATAAGATCATTAGTACTTACATAATTTTTTACATAGTGGCACGCCCCCTCTTCAATCAATGAAGGAGATGCAAAAGTTGTGATATGTAACATCGCTCTCTCTTCTTCAGTCAGTAGACCTAGTGCACGATAGGTGTCAATCCCACCTAAACTATGAGCATAATGGATCACTCGCCCTCCTGATGTCACGCCGCCTAACTCTTTGATCAATTTTTTCCAAGTATCAGCGAGTAGCCTTGCTTGCGGTGTTGAAAACCCTATTTTTGCAAAAATAGATCGTAAAATATCTGCGGTAAATCCAGAACTTGCTGCATAGAGGTAGTGCACCGCCGTACTTCCATGTAGCTCAGAGATAAGCTTTGCTGTATCAGTTGCATTAGCATATGTATTTAAAATACCATTAATGAAGGTAATTCGAACATTGTCACTTACTTTTCCTCCATCTACAAAATGCATAGAAGTCGGATCTGGATTATATCCAAAAAGGGTCCATACCGTCTTATTCATGATTTTAAAAGCTGCATCTTCAAAATGTGATCTAAAATCAAGAAAACCTTTCAACTGCCCTCTTGCAAAGGTAACCGTCTGAATAGTTTTATTGTACATATCCAAAATACTCTCATTAACCTGCTTCTGTAAGACTTGCATGTTAATAGGCAGTGCAAAAAGACCCGTAGGATCTACAAAGCGCATCGGATCATTAGCAACAAATCCCGTTGTATTTACGCCATCTATAAAGCTTAACGGGTCTTGAGAAAGAAACCTAATAAGACCTGAAGAGTAGTAGCGGGCTTCAAAAAAAGAAAGCCCAGTCTCTTCAGAGATACGTTTTCCACCAAAGCGCCAAAAATTTTTTATAACAGATCGAGTAACAATTGTACCTTGATTATTAAAAATCTTCTCTTCACCAAAAGCTCCATAGCGGTAGGCCTCAGCCACTTTTCCTGTGGCTATATCAATAAGCGAAGAGATTGATAAACGAAAATCAGTACTTATTTGATAGGGCTTTCCTTGCAGCTCAATCAACCAGGGAGAGGAGCCTGCACCTATTTTAAGATCTTGGATTTTATTTTCTTCCCACGAGCCAATTTCTTCATTACCATCAAAAAAATAATAGACTATGCCATTTGGTTTTGTCGTTTTTATGCGTCTATAAAAAATATCGTACGACTGCTCTTCAATCAGCTGCCCGTTTTTAGACACTCGGATAAGTCGATCTAGAGCATCATAGTGATATTCAAATCTTTCTCCATTCTTCGTATGGGAGATGACATTTCCATTAGTATCATATTCATACTCTCCTTTCGTATCAGAAATCAGCTCTGAAAACTCATTAAGAACAGTTTTATATCCATTTTTCTCTAAACAATTTCCTTGTCCATCAAAAAGGTACTGTTGTTGAAATTCGCCGCTCTCTTGAGCAAGCTGATCAAAGGCATCATAGGTCACATGCTGCTCATACTTTCCTTGAGAGTCTTCCGCTTTCACGCTAAAAGACTTTTCATCGTCTGTAATTTCATAGCTTGGCTCTCTTGTAGAGGGCATATACTCATACAGCAGGATATTATCAGATGAAAACCGCCCGATTGATGTTAGCTCTTCATCTGTATACCGATAGGTGAGGCGACTTGTATCGGGAAGGATCATCTCTGTTTTTTTCCCTTGGGCATCGAAGGAGTACGAGATGTAAAGTCCATTGACCTCCTCTTTCAGAAGCTGCGATTTATCTGAAAATTCTCTCTTGACAGTTCCGCTGAGAGCATCCTCTGCTTCACAAATATTGCCCTTTGAGTCGTAGCGTAAAGCGACAACTACGCTTGCATCCGAAGAACTAATATGGGTAAGCTTTCCAGCTGTATCATAATCATAGAAAAGCTCAATCCCGTCAGGCTTTACCTTTTTTATGAGCCGGTTTTCTCCATCATAAAAATAATTTGTTTGTCTTACTCCTCCACGCGCTCCTATCACTCGCACAAAAACCGGCACCTTCTGCTCGTTCATTTGCCATTCTAAGATGCGATGAGAAACAAGCCTCTTATCAACAAAATTGCGATACTCCTTTTGAAACACTCCATCTGGTAAATAGCAGAGCTCCTCAGTTGAAGATATTTTTTTAGGCAACTCTTGCTTCACTCGTTTCTTTTCCTTAACAAGAGTACCTAAATCATCATAACTCCACTTATAAAGGGTCTCCTCTCCGTCTGGCTGAATAATTTTCTCAACGATCAGTTTGCCCTGATTGTTATAGCGGCAGCGCTTAGATACAAGACCCTTCTTGGTCTGACGAGTAGTCACTGTTTTTTGAAGTAGGCCCTCTTCAGAATAGATCAAGCTGTCTTGAATAAAGGTTTGTCCATCACTATTTTCCAACCAAAAGTCTGTTAACAGCTCTTTATTCCAGCGAAAATGGCCAATAGAAAGAGGCTTTGATCCAGATCCTTCCATCAGTAAAACGCGCTCTATATGCTCACCATCTTCAGATGCTTCATATACCACAGTATAAGAAGCCCCGTTACAGATCAGTGGTAAACAAAATCCAGCTTTGTCATCTCTACTATTTACAAATACACGTTTAAAATCGATCCAAAGAGGAAGGTCTGCAATAGAGGGAGAAGGGCATTGATTTTTGGGAAGATTTTGAGTTCCAGATGTCACTATATCGCCTGATATGACGTGAGATGCTGAGAGGAGTGCGTATACAAAAAAAAGAGAGCACCAGACACATAACGCATAGATTTTTCGCATACTACAACCTTTTAGCTACAATTATCAGAATGAATGCTAACAATAAGAAAAATATCTATTTTTTGCCAATTCCCTTTGATTTTAATGCAGACTTAATTCATTTATAACTTAAAGGAAAGAATATGCATATTATTATCCTAGGTGCTGGTCGCATCGGTCAATTCGTCGCCCACAGTCTCTCACTTGATGGACACAGCGTCGTACTGGTCGATATGAATCGTGAAAAGCTGGAAGAAGCTTCTCTCAAAATGGACGTTGCCATTAAACGAGGTATCGGCACCGACTGGAAACTTTTAGATGAACTCATGGAAGAGGCCCCAGAGCTTCTTCTGGCCCTTACTGAAGATGACGAGGTGAACTTAGTTGCCTGCACGATCGCCAAGTCTTTAGGAAAAATTCGCACAATTGCACGAGTAAAAGATAGCCGTTATCTCAGGCATGATCACTATGATGTTGGTCATCTTTTTCATGTTGACCACCTCGTCGTCCCAGAGCTCTTGGTTGCAGAACAAATCAGTAAAATTTCCATGAATCAAGGACTCTATAGCGAAAGCTTTTTTCATGGAGGAATCCTCCTTCGTACTGCCACCATTCCAACTGGCTGGGAATAT
>JAQGPK010000117.1 GCA_028293095.1 Chlamydiia bacterium
GTTTTATCTTTCCAAGAACTTTCAATTGCTGAATGAATATTCACAAATTACCTATTATTAAGATTTAATTAAAATGAAATTTTAACAAGAGATCAAATTAAAATACAAATATTAAAACATATCTGTATTTATAATAAATACTTTAATTATAGCTTTGAAGAGCGAATATTGATCTCTTTTTGAAGAAAAGACATTACCCATCTTTTGGGCAAACATCGTTCGATACAAACAAGAAGCCGTACTTTCCAATCAATGATGCGCAAAGTCTGTTGCTTTTGGATTTGCTTCCAAATTTCATGCGCAACTTTTTCTGGGCTCATTACGAAAAATGCATTACCTGTGCCTCTTTCAGGAGAAAATCCCTTCGAAGCACGCAGACGAAACTGCGTGGCCACTTGTCCAGGACAAGCAGTCAGCACTCGAATACCATGAGAGGCAAGCTCATGATCTTGTGCTAAGGAAAAGCTATTAACAAACGCTTTTGACGCGCTATAGGCGCTCATAAGTGGTGTTGGTAAAAAAGCAAGCGCGGATGAAACATTCAAAATAATTCCTTCTCGGCCACATGCTTGAAGTGATTTGGCTGCCTGAAGTGTTGCAAGAACAAGCGCTGTACAATTCACATTAATGATTTCAAGCGTCTCATCTGCATCTGCATTTCCATAAAATCCAATCCCAGCAGAGTTCACAACGAGATCTGGAATGTGTACTGCAATCGTATTGATAAGAAGTTGTCGTCCACGCTCTTGCGCAAGATCACAGGTAAGGAGGGAAGATGGCGTTACAAGCTCTGCTTGAAGGGCCTGTAGCGCCTCAACATTGCGGCCGCAAAGAATTAGTTCATAGTTATTTTTAGATAAAACTTTAGCAAGTTCATAGCCGATACCTGAGCTTGCACCTGTAACAAGCGCAATTTTACGCTTTTCCGGCTTCGACGGCAGATTCATCTTTTCGCACTCTCGCTGGGTATTTAACGCGGAAATGACCAATCGAAAGTAGGCTCTTTACAAGCGCACGTTTGACCTTTCCAAGCTCTTCAAAGGTAAGTATAGAATCTTCAAATTGTCCATCATCAAGCCTCTCACGTACAATTTGATCAACAAGCTTTGTGAGGGTGATCTCATTCACTTCACTGAGAGAGCGAGAGGCAGCCTCTACGCAGTCTGCTATCATGATAATAACAGTTTCTTTCGTTTTTGGCTTAGGACCCGAATATCGAAACTCTTTTTCGTTCACAAGCTCTTTTTTGCTACCCACACTTTCGAGCTGCTTATGATAAAAATAATAGACAAGCCCTGTTCCATGATGTTCTTTAATCACATCAATAAACTGCTCCGGCAGTCCTGCTTTTCGAGCGAGTGCTACCCCTTCACTGACATGGGAGATAATGACCTGGGCCGACTCTACTGGTGTCAACAACTGATGGATATTCACTCCCGCCTGCTGATTTTCAGTGAAGTACTGCGCAATTGGCATCTTCCCGATATCATGATAGAGCGTTGCCACACGGCAAAAGAGGCCATTTGCTCCGATCGAGCGAGCGGCAAGCTCTGCCATATTTCCCATAATGAGGGCATGCTGGTAAGTACCAGGTGCCTCTACTGTCAATCTTCGTAACAGCTCATGGTTTGGATCCATGTATTCCATGAGCGTGATATCAGTTAAAATTTTAAAGCAAGATTCAAAGACGGGAAGTAATCCGACAACAAGGACAGAGGTAGCCAGCATAAAAGCGCCCGAACTGCCTAAATCTGCAAAGAGAGTCACCCCCATTTTGCTTCTATCATAAAAATAGAGTGCACAGATCAGCACGCAAGAGGCAAGCCATGCCTTACCACAAACAACAAAAATCTCTGTCCGTTTACGAAGTGATCTCGTGTAGAGAATCGCAAAAAAAGCAACGAGAAGATTTGTCATCATAAAGCCATGACGCTCAAAGGCAAGCACAGAGTCGAGTAAAACAGTAAGTACAGCACTAACAAAAATTGCAACACTTGGATGAACGAGAGAACAGATGAGGATGGCAACAAAAGGAGTCAAAAGTGGATAGCGTACAATTTCAAAAAGGTTTTCCGTAGTCTTAAGCAAAAGAAATTCGGTAACTTTAGCAAAGACAAGTCCAAGCACAACGATTGAGACAAGCAAGAAAAGACGTTTGTTGGAAGCTAAAATATCGGGGTGAAGATTTTTTAAAAAGACATAGCTCAAAACAAGGATCAATACTGTAAGCATCAAGCTGGCTGCAATTTGACGCACCGCTAAGAGATTACGCTTCTCGGTCAAGGCTTGCTTCATCGACTGCAGCATTGCCAAATGCTTCGGCGTTACCTTGTCACCACGATCAATGATACGGCTACCTGCCGCCACTTCAGTATATTTTGTAGCAATCTCTGCACGTACAACCTTTTGAAGTTTCTTTTCGGCGCTTGTATCTATTTTTAATTGCCAAATCATGTTTTTAAGGTAATCAACAATAAAATTTATAGTTTCTGTTTGAAATACCTGGCGATCAAAAGAGATGCGTTTGACGAATTCCCATACTTTCTCAGGGAAAAAGGCACCTTGTCGAATGTCAAAAGGGGCAAGTTCATGGTAAAAAGTTGTTTTAAACCCCATCTCTTTGAGCTTTTGAATAGTGCGAGCATCAGAAAAACGCACTTCTTGGAGTACACGGCTGAGCTTATCCATAGCCTTGTACATTTCATCAAAGGTACTTAGCTTAGCAGCCTTTCGCCACTCTTGATCATAAATCAAGAAATTTTCAAATTCAACTTTGCGTTTGTGAATCGTGTCGGGGTCAATGGCATAAATCTTGCCAATATCTAAAAGAGCCTCTTGTCGCAAGATGGCTGTGGCCTCATCATCAGGAAAAGCAAAATTGACCTCTGCAACAATATAACGAGGCGAAACTGATCCTAATTCTAGCACCTCAACCCGCACTTCTCGGAAATGAAGAAAAAGAAAAAGACTAAGCCCAAAAAAAAGCGCGATCAGAGAACGCACAGTGAGACTTCGGTCAAAAAAACCATGCTCTTTCGAATATTTTAACTCATGTCCGTCTGCCATCCGATCCTCGGTTACATTATTTATACCTCAACACAGCTATTTATCTCGAGCAAGTTATCCTTGATTGAATTTAACGAAGATCCCATTATGTATTTAATCGATGATATTTTTACGTTACGACGAGGCCATCTGTGACTGAATACCAAGTACTTGCAAGAAGATATCGCCCAAAAAAATTTCAAGAAGTTGTTGGACAAGAAGCCACTGTAAAGACTTTGAAAAATGCGCTTCAATTCAACCGTCTTGCACATGCCTATCTTTTTTGCGGATCCCGAGGGACCGGTAAAACGACACTCGCGCGCATCTTTGCAAAAGCTCTCAATTGTGAAAATCTCTCAGCCGAGTATGAGCCCTGCTCTGCCTGCGCCTCCTGTTTAGAAATTGCCTCTTCATCCTCTATTGATGTGCTCGAAATAGATGGGGCTTCCAATCGCGGTATCGATGACATTCGCATCATTACTGAATCAGTCAGCTACGCCCCTTCAAAAGGAAGATTTAAAATCTACCTTATCGACGAGGTGCATATGCTTACTAAAGAGGCCTTTAATGCACTTTTAAAAACGCTTGAAGAGCCTCCCTCAAAAGTAAAATTCTTTTTTGCAACAACTGAGCCCCATAAACTCCCTCCTACCATTTTAAGTCGTTGCCAACGCTTTAATCTGAAGAGAATCCCTCATGCATTCATTGTACAAAAGCTTGCCTACATCGCTAAAGATCTCCAAATAAGTGTTGATGAGGAAGTACTCTACCGCATTGCAGAATATGCTGAAGGTGGCCTGCGTGATGCAGAATCTCTCTTTGACCAGATCATCGCCTTCTCTGATGGCAAAATATCGGCAGACATCGTTCATGAAGTTCTTGGTATTATGTCCAGGCACTGGTTTTTTGAACTTGACCGCGCTTTTCAAACCAATAATACAAAAATTTGCTTTGAAATTGCAGAAGCGCTCTTTTTACAAGGCAAGGACCTCGCTCATTTCTTAGAGGATCTAGCGCAACACTATCGTAAAATTCTGCTTCTGCACATTGCCCCTACTACCATTTCCGAGATCGATAGTACCTATAAAGAGGCCTTAAAGGCATCTCTTAAGATCTATTCAAAAGAGCAATGTATGGCAATTCTCGATCTTATTATAGAAGCGCAGCAAACCTTTAAAGGTGCGCTCTCAGAGCAGCTCATGCTCGAGGCACTTTTGTTACGCATCCTCCGAGAGCAGAAACGTCTTCCTATTGAATATTTAATCAGGCGTCTTTCAGAGCTTGAAAGTGAATTTGGAGCTGTAAAGCCAGAAATTTTGCAACAGTCGCAATCGCCACCGATAATAGCGCCACCTGTCCATACACAGAAGCCCGTAGAAGAGGCAGTTAAAGTACAAGAGCCAACACCTCCAAAGAGTGTGCCTCTTAAGAAGCAAATAGAAGAAGTCGAAGAGAATATTTCAGTAGATCCACGCCTCGAAATTCTTCCAAGCCTTGCCCGCACTCCAAAAAAAGCAACTCCAGAAACTGCTTTTGAAATACTGCCTGCTAAAAAAGCTCGCACGCAATCTGTAGTAGAGCCTATTGAGCCCCCTAAAATAGCAGAAAAGCAACCAGAGCCAAAACCAGCACCCGTTATGGAAGCACAACCGATGAGTATGCCGAATAAGGCAAGACATGATACACTCATGCAGTTTGCAGCGGTTGAGCTTGAAGGCACAATCCAAAGAAAGAAATAAGAAAAAAGGAAAGAGGAAGAAAAGC
>JAQGPK010000123.1 GCA_028293095.1 Chlamydiia bacterium
AAGAACACGTCGAGCTATTCAAAAGAAGATTAAACGCATTGAAAAGGGGCTATTAGCAAAAAATAACGAACTCGAACTCAGTACTCATTACAAAGAGATACGCCACTTTGGAGAGCTTTTAAAGGCGAATTTCCAAAACATTTTACCGAAAATGAAAGAGATTACCGTAACTGACTGGGAACATGAAAATGCAGTAGTTACAATCCCACTCGACCCCTCTTATACTCCTCAACAGCAGCTAAAAGCCTATTTTCAAAAAAGTAAAAAGTATGAACGTGCTGCAGCGCCTCTTCAAAAAGCAATCGTGCATCTTGAAAAAGAGAGAGAAACCTGGCTACAACGGCTAGCTGAACTTGAAGTGCTCAAAGATAAAGAAGAGCTCCTTCACTTTCAGAAAACCTACTCTATTTGCCATGTAGCACCAAAAGCTGCTTTACAGCCTGAAAAAAAGCAGCAGCCACACCCATTTCACACCTTTACATCACACTCGGGAATTAAAATTTTCGTTGGAAAAAGTGCCGAAGCTAATGATTTCCTCACCTTCCAAATAGCTCGAGGTGATGATCTTTGGCTACATGCACATGGCGCTCCAGGCTCACATGTAGTCATTAAAAAAGGCAATAAAGAGTTTATAGAACAAGAAGCTGTGCTGGATGCAGCCGCACTTGCGCTCTATTTCAGTAAGTTGCGCAACGCATCGAATCAAGAACATGAAGTTGTCCTGACTGAAAGAAAGTATGTCCAGCGAACAAAAGGAGCGCCTCATGGACAGGTGATCCTTTCAAAGTATAAACTTCTTCGAATTCAACTTGACCTTGCAAGAATAGATCTAATCAAAAGCCGTTCTAGCCCATAGTGTTAGGGAGAGTATTCTTAATGCAAAGAAGTACAAAACAGGCGAAGGCGCAAAGAGTAGCCACACAATGTATAAGTGGAGTTTTTTTTAAATTTTTTTACCACAGAGGACACAGAGATCACGGAGAGGAGTTCCTGTAATTTTCTCTATGTATGAAGATATAAAATTAGGAAAAGATATTTTACAAATCTTCTCTTTAAGTATCCTCTGTGTCCTCTGTGATCTCTGTGGTAAAAAATAATTTAATTGTATTTTGTGCCTCTATTAGCTCATAGAGACTAAGGGATCAAAACTCTTGTCAATCATCACTTTTGAAGCGATAGCCAACGCCTCGCACAGTTTCAATATAATCAAAACTTGGCCCTAACTTTTTCCTGAGCGCTGCAATATGCACATCAATGTTGCGATCGACCACAAAAGCATCATCACTTTGCAGGTCATCGAGCAATTGATTGCGCGTTAGTACCTTATCTGGATGTGAGGCAAGCCTGCGAAGTATAGAAAATTCTGACAGTGTTAAAGAGATCGATTTATCTTTTTTCTTGATGAGATATTTTTCTGCTTCGAGCATAAAATCGCCAAAACGAATGATTGGTGACGATTTTTCACCCTCTTGGTTTCGGCGCATCACTGCTTTTACTCGAGAAAACAGTACACGTGGAGAAAAAGGCTTAGCAACATAATCGTCAGCACCAAGCTCTAACCCTAAAACTACATCCGTCTCCTCACTCTTTGCAGAAATCATGATCACTGGGATATGTTTAAGATCATTGTGCCCTTTAAGCTTACGACATACATCGAGACCATTTTGTCCGGGAAGCATCAAATCTAAGATCACAAGGTCTGGCTTTTCTCGACAAATAGCTTCAAATCCATTCAATCCATCAGATGCGTGAGAACATTTATAACCGGCAATTTCAGCCTGTAGTTTGATCAGATCGGCGATATCATCTTCATCTTCAATAAGTAAAAGCTTTAACTTCTGCATATGAATTCTCTTCTTGTTAGGCGCTTATAGTACCAAAAAAAGAAATTTTCGAGCTTAAATAAAATAAACAAAATAAATTCTTGAAGTTTAATATGTAAAATTAATTTTATAATAATTACTTACAAGTGATTTTCAGCACTAGCATAAATTGAATAGTTCATATATACTCTTTTCTTTTTAGAGGTGATGAAAATATGTGGTTAGTTTTTCTTTTATATGCACTTTTTGCAAGTGTTTTTACCGTTTCTAAAGAAGCACTCCACCACGCATCTCCTTTTTTCCTGGTAGCCTCCCGTATGCTTATCGCTGGAATCATCATGCTACTCTATCAAATTATAAAAGAGAAACAGACGTTCCACTTAAAGAAAAGTGCCTGGCTAAAAATCACCCTTCTTGCTCTCTTTAATATCTATTTTACGAATGTCTTTGAGTTTTGGGGACTGCAGTATCTCACCTCTTTTAAAACTTGTTTTATTTATAGCCTATCTCCCTTTGTCTCCGCCTTCCTCTCCTACCTTTTATTGCAAGAATCCTTAACCACAAAAAAATGGGTAGGACTTGTGGTCGGCTTTTGCGGTTTCATTCCAATTCTCATGAACCAAACAGCCCATGAAGAAATCGGGGGCCACTTATGGCTCTTTTCCTGGCCTGAGCTTGCTGTCTGCGCAGCTGCTGTCTCATCAGTATATGGATGGATCTTGCTACGGCAACTCGTACAGCAAGAAGGTACCCCACCTATACTTGCTAATTCTCTTTCAATGCTCATCGGTGGAACTATTGCACTCTTCCACTCTCTTTATGTAGAGGAGTGGAATCCCATTCCCGTAAGCAATTTTCAAATTGTGATTGAGTGCACATTTTTTCTCGTCATTATTTCAAACATGATCTGTTACAACCTTATGGGATACCTCCTCAAACGTTTTTCAGCAACTTTTATGTCATTTGCAGGACTTACAACTCCCTTATTTACTGCACTCTTTGGTTTTTTCATGCATGGTGAGCTGACCACAACAAGCTTTTGGATTTCCTTTCTTTTTGTTTGTTTCGGACTTGTAGTTTTCTATCAAGAAGAGCTAAAAAAGAGCAAAGGACTAAAAACCACTGGAACTCACGAGCAATTAGTACCAACATGACAACCGTAAATTATGCAACGTTTCATAGCAAAGCCGACGCCCTGATCGAGCCAACTCTACGCTGCTTTCAGAAAATTTCTAAAAAATATTTCCTCTTTCACCTTGCATTTGCGCTCCTCGTGAGCCTTGAAATCCTCTTAATTGGATTTTTCTTTTCTCCTTTGATTGATTCATTTTTCATGGGAATCGCCATAGCCCTTCTCTTCTTTACAGCCCTTCTTTACTTTATACTCCGCCTGTACTACACGGAACAAAAGCCTGAAGAGCTCTTACAACTGCGCGATGAATACCTTGCCGCCTGTAAAGAGTATCTGCCTCACGGCATCCAGCGCTCAGATGAACACTTAGCAATAGCAAACTCAGCCTGCAGAATGGCTGAAAGCCTAAAAAATACCGAACAATATTTTTACAAGCTTCCTCAAAATCTCAGTTTTTTATCTCCTACATTTCAAAAATGTAGCCTCCAATTTCATTCCAATGATGTCGAAAAGATGAAAGAGCTCTTCTTACTCGCCTCCATTAAAGAGCATATTAGCCTTATCAAATGTGAGCCTACGAGTCTGGATGCGCATGCAGCTACTGCAAATGCATACGTTATGCTTTCCTCCCATTACTCTGTAAAAAAGCGTGAGCGTAAAAGAAAGCTTGCAGATCTTGAGCAAAAGCACCGCTATATCCTTGAGAGAGCATTGGAAGAGTTTAAAATTTTAAATGATTACGCTCCAGATGATCCATGGGTCCACGAACAACTGGCGCTCAGCTATCAAGCGTTAAAAATGGTTAAACAAGAAATTCAGGAATATGAAAGTCTACTAAAGCTCAAGCCCGATGACTATACAGCTCTGTGCAAATTAGGCTCTCTCTATTTTCAAGAGGGAGAGAATGCCAGAGGTTTAAAAATTTATGAGCAGCTTCTCACCCTACAACCTGATAAAGCTGCAGAGCTCATTCAACACTATGGAGTAGGTGTACTGAACTAATGCATATCATTGCCGGAAGCTTTCGACATCGAAAATTAGTTGCACCTCAAGGCGATAAAACTCGTCCTACATCGAGCCGGCTGCGTGAAACTGTGTTTAACATCTGTCAAGGTTCGATTGAAAATACAAATTTTCTAGATATTTGTGCAGGCTCTGGTGCCATGGGCCTTGAGGCGCTCAGTAGAGGCGCAAAATCAGCGATCTTTATTGATAATAATCAACAAGCTATTCGTGCAATCTCCAAAAATATCAGTCTATGCGGTGTTGAAAAGCTAACTGAGATCATCTATAAGGATGCTTTAGGCGCACTCAAGCAATTAGAGCAGAGCAATCACAAATTTGACCTCTGCTACCTCGATCCTCCCTACCATCAACCAGAGCTACTCAGCTCTTTAATTTTATTTCTCGACCAAAG
>JAQGPK010000135.1 GCA_028293095.1 Chlamydiia bacterium
TCGCTAAATCATTAGGGTTTCCGATTTTTATCAAAGCTGTTGCAGGCGGCGGTGGAAAGGGGATTCGCATAGCATATAATGAAGAAGAGTTTTCTAAACACTTTCTTGCAGCACGTGCTGAGGCGGAGGCAAGCTTTAGTAATCCAGAAGTTTACCTTGAAAAGATGATCATGAATCCACGTCATATTGAAATTCAGATCATGGGTGATAAGTTTGGCAATTACGTCCACTTAGGCGAAAGAGACTGCACCATACAGCGTAGACGACAAAAGCTCATAGAAGAAGCTCCAAGTGCTGTGCTCTCTCCAGAGCTGCGTGCAAAGATCGGACAAGCGGCAATTCAGATTGTAAAAACTGCAGGATATCAATCAGTGGGTACAGTTGAGTTTTTGCTCGATGCCGATCAGAATTTCTATTTTATGGAAGTCAATACTCGTGTTCAGGTAGAGCATACCGTATCAGAAGAGCTCACGGGAATTGATATTGTGCGCCAGCAGATCTTGATTTCGATGAACGAGAAGCTGCCTTTTGAACAGAAAGACATTGAGTTTAAAGGACATATCATCCAATTTCGTATCAATGCGGAAGATCCATTACATAATTTTGCGCCATCCCCAGGCCGGCTTGAGTACTATGTTCCACCAGGCGGACCTCATGTTCGCGTTGACAGTGCGTGTTATTCCGGCTATTCTATACCTCCAAATTATGACTCCATGATCGCAAAGCTGATTGTGAAGGGCAAAGATAGAGCTGCTGCAATTGCCACTGGTAAAAGGGCACTACGCGAGTTTCATATCGGCGGAGTGAAAACGACTATTCCATTTCATCTTGACATGATTGAGCATAAAGCGTTTATTGAAAGTACGTACGACCTTGGATACGTTGATGGTCTCGTGGCGCGCGGCTATCAGTTCGATAAAAAAAATGGGGAATAAGGATCGTTTTCAACGTCCTTAAGGTAAAAAAGGCACAATGGTTAATAACGTCTTGACGTCAAGGGAAGAGGTAGTTTTACCTGTAGAAGATGACGATATCCCGTGTCTTCCAAAAGAGATTCCGGGACAGCTCACCAGCTTTGCTGTAGGTACAACAGGTGAGCTCTGGACGCTTGCCTATCCGATTATGGTGTCACTGCTCAGCGTTGGGGTAATGAGCCTTGCTAACCGTGTCTACTTAGCTCAGTATTCTGTAAACGCCTTTAATGCTGTATCAGAAGCTATCATGTTCTTCATGACTTTTGAATACACAATGGTTACACTCGCCACGATTTCAGAAGTTTTAGTTGGCAAAGCCTTCGGCGCTCAGGACTATCATAAAGTAGTAAGGCCCGTATGGGCAATGATCTGGATGAGTATTGCCTCGAGTTTTCTTTTTCTTCCACTTGCATTTTTTGGAGCGTCATACATCTTTGCAGGATCTCCAAATAAAGAATATGCTGCCTCTTTCTTTTCAACGATGTGCTATTTTGGTCCGCTTTTTCCGTTAAATGCCGCACTTTCATCATTCTGGATTGGGAGAGGAAAAACAGGTTTTGTAACTTGCTTAGTTGCCATTTCTAGCGTTTTTAATATCATTTTGGATCCCATGCTTATTTTTGGTTTTGGTATTTTCCCTCAACTTGGTGTTCAGGGGGCTGCACTTGCAAGGGGGGTAAGCCAACTTTTCTTGGCAGGCGCGCTTCTGATTGCTTTTCTTTCAAAGCCAAATAGAAGCCTTTTTAAAACAGACAACTGGCGCTTTGATTTCAGCTCGTTTAAACAGGTCTTTTCCTATGGCTCCTCACAAGCACTTTCGATGCTTATGCAGTGTGCGGCGTGGGCCATGTTTTTCCGTATTATGAGCATGGCGAGCCAATCTCATGTACTTGCTTGTGGTATTTCTGATGCGATATACTTCTTCTTTAGTTTTGCAATTGAAGGAGTAAGTAAGGCAGTTTCTTCGATTGTTGCCAATTTGATTGGTGCAGGACGCATCTCAGAGATTGGGCGAGTGGCAGCAGCTGGTATTCGTTTTATTGTTATCTTTGGAGTCGTGTTGGCTCTTTTTCTCTTTCCAGCTCCCGATTTTATTTTAGGCCTCTTTCTTCCTAAAACGGTGGCTTTTTCGGCTGAGACCCATTCTATGTTGAGAAGTTCTCTGATTTGGATCTGGCTGACCTTAGTTGGCGAGGCACTTTTATATCTTTGGAGTGGCGTGTTAATGGCCTTTGGCGACACTCGTTTTATCCTCGTTACAAGTGCTCTTTTTGTTTGGATTCTTGGAGTGGGACCCGCCTATATGATGACACTTCACTGGAATCAGCCAGCAAATATCGCGCTCGCGGTGGCCTGTTTTTATTATTTGTTCACAGGTGTTGCCTATATGCTTCGAGTACGCTACCAATTAAAAGCATTGAATTAAATTATATCTAAGTATATAATTAATACTTAATAAACTCACGTAGAGGCCTATTATGTCTTCAACAAAATTAGGTGATCTATCAGGGGCAAACCCCGTCAAACCGCGCTTTGTTGAGAAGTTTGAAGAAAAGAAGGCGCTGCATCGTCCTCTTCAGTCTACAAGACACGAAGAGAGCAAGAGTAAGTTTAAAGAAGCTCTAGATAAGAAAAATTCATCTAAAGATAAAAAGGGAAGCGATAAAGAAAAAGAGCGAGATGGGGTTGCTGCCATGCAGCCGGTGTGCTCTCTTTTTGATTTGGCCTCAGACAGTTCCTTATTTGAAGAGACGGAGGATTCGGCTACAGCTGACGCTCCACTAAAGGCCTCGCCTTATTATATGACGCCTGCTATGTCCTTAAAAGAAATCATGGCAGAAACTTCTACTCCTCAAGAAGTGAGATCGCCTTTACCATCAACGCTTGTGAAACTGATTGATGAGCTCGTATCACAACTTAAAGTAATGACTAAAAGTGATCGCACAGAAACCTCTATTACTCTACAAAATCCACCACTCCTCAGAGGTGTCTCTCTCGTTATCACAGAATTCCAGTCAGCGCAAAAAGAGTTTAACCTTACCTTTCATAATCTTACCAATGTGGATGCGCGTCTTTTGATCGAATCGAAGCAGAATCAAGAGGGACTTGCGCTTGCGCTTGCTGAAAAGGGATATACGCTGCAGATGGTCACAATTGAACCAAAGCTTCATATCGAGGCGGTCGTCTCTTCTGAAATGTCAGAGCCAGCGCATCATCAAGATCGTCAAAATGATGATGGAAAGGAACAAGATTCTCAAGGACACTTTGCGTAATAAATTAAAGTTTTTTAGATACGGTATCTTGTAGCCGCTTTGTTAATTTCTGATGGTATGCAATTTTGTCTTCTTGATCAATTAATGACATATTGAGCAGTTTAAGGACTTCTTTTTCGAAATC
Organism: Chlamydiia bacterium; assembly: GCA_028293095.1. Classification (GTDB taxonomy): domain Bacteria; phylum Chlamydiota; class Chlamydiia; order Chlamydiales; family FEN-1388; genus JAHFTM01. The sequence goes on from JAQGPK010000135.1 coordinate 3,372, forward strand.
TCCATTTGTTTTAAAATCAGATTTTTCTAACCTCTCTACAAAGTGTTTAATCGCTTCTTTGAGTTTTTCAGAAATGGGTACTTTATATACTTTCAGTGTGCTAGTAAATTTTTCAAATTCTTTTTTCAAATTTTTGTACTTTTCTTTAAGTTCTTCTGAGAGAGGCTTTCTATTTTTATAGTCTGCTAAGTCTTTTTTATATTTTTTTAACTGATCTTTCTTATCCTGCGGCATTGTATCTTTATATTTTGCTAATACGTCGCCTATTTCATTTTTTATCACTCGTGATGGAGTTGCCTTAATTATAATTTTTTCAGGAGGAGGAAGCTTAAAATCTACTGTTGTCCATGGGTCAGTTGAAGGG
>JAQGPK010000124.1 GCA_028293095.1 Chlamydiia bacterium
CAAATTGTATTAAAAAACTGACGACTTACTCTTTACAGTCGCAGCCATTAGGCTTGCAACCTTTGGAAGGATAGTCGTTGATGTAAAAGCCAGAGCCCTTGAATTGAATGGCCACACTACTTGGCAGGATGCGCCTCAGCGCATCCTTGTGACAAAGTGGACATGTTTTTAGCGCATCTTCAGTGATCTTCTGCACAATCTCTTGCTCTACATTGCAACTATCGCAATGATAGACGTATGTTGGCATTAAAAACCTCCAAAGTCACCCATGCCGCCCATGCCGCCCATACCACCCATTCCTCCCATACCAGGATGGGCAGATTGCGCCTCTTTCTTCTGAGGCTTATCGGTGATCATAGCAGCTGTGGTGAGAAGAAGAGAGGCAACTGAAGCTGCATTGATAAGCGCCGTCTTTGTTACGAGAACAGGATCAATCACACCTGCTTTCACAAGATCACAGAACTCATCTGTAAGGCCGTTATAGCCAAAAGGTCCCTTCGCTTCATATACTTTCTCAGCAACAAGTTGACCTGGTTTTCCACAGTTGTTGGCAATTGCAATCGCTGGCTCAAAAGCCGCTTGACGAACGATAAGAACACCAACTGCTTCATCACCTTCAACTTTTAATTTGTCGAGTGCGCTGAGCGCTCGTAGTAACGCGACGCCACCACCAGGAACAACGCCTTCAGTGACTGCTGCACGTGTTGCATGCAGAGCATCTTCGACGCGCGCTTTCTTCTCTTTGAGTTCAGTCTCTGTTGCAGCTCCAACGTGAATGATCGCAACCCCACCTGCAAATTTTGCAAGACGCTCTTCAAGTTTTTCTTTGTCGTAGCTTGATTCAGAGCGCGCAAGTTCTGCTTTAATTGCTTTAGTTCTCTCTTGGATCTTTTTCGGATCGCCTGCGCCATCAATAATTGTGGTTGAATCTTTAGATACCTTGATACTCTTAGCACGTCCTAACATGGAAATTTCAGCATCTTCCAGTTTCAAGCCTAGCTCTTCTGTAATAACAGTACCACCTGTAAGGATAGCAATGTCTTGAAGTAAAGCTTTACGACGATCACCGAAACCTGGAGCTTTCACAGCACAAATGGCAAGGCCTGCTTTCAATTTATTCACAACAAGAGTTGCCAGCGCATCGCCATCGATGTCATCTGCCATAATCAGAAGAGGCTTTGGAGCCTTTTCCATTAGCTTTTCAAGAATTGGAACAAGCTCTTTTGCTGTTGAAATCTTTTTGTCTGTGATAAGAATATAGGCATTATCAAACTCACAGGTCATGAGCTCTGGCTTTGTGATAAAGTAAGGGGAGACATACCCTTTATCAGTCTGCATACCCTCAACAACATCAAGTGTCGTTTCGATGCTCTTCGCTTCTGCAACCGTAATAATGCCATCTTTTCCAACTTTCTCCATGGCTTTAGCGATGATCTCACCAATCTCAGGATCATTATTTGCAGAAATTGTCGCAATTTGCTTGATCTCATCAGCACTCTTAACCGGAGTCGCCTGCTCTGTTAAAGCCTGTACAATTGCTTGTACCGCCTTTTCGATACCACACTTCACAGTCATCGGATTGGCACCAGCAGAGACATTTTTCAAGCCGGCGTTGAAAATAGCCTCAGCAAGCACAATAGCTGTCGTTGTTCCATCGCCTGCAATATCTGAAGTTCTAGAAGCCACTTCCTTGACAAGTTGAGCGCCCATATTTTCAAATTTGTCTTTGAGGACAACCTCTTTGGCAACCGTCACACCATCTTTTGTGGAGAGCGGCGCGCCAAATCCTTTATTGATGACAACATTTCTTCCTTTAGGTCCAAGCGTCACTTTGACAGCTTTAGCAAGTATTTTAACGCCACGAGCGAGAGATTTCAATGCTTCTTCATTAAACTGTAACATTTTTGACATGGTAGTATCCTTACTCTCTAAATTAACCTATGATTCCTAAAAGTTCGTCCTCGGAAAGGATAAGCAGCTCATCTTCAGTTGTATCACTTTTCACCTCTGTTCCAGCGTAGGAGCTAAAGAGAACGACATCACCAACTTTTACAGACATAGATTCAATCTGTCCATCATCGTTCATCTTACCTGCACCACAGGCGATGATTGTACCCTCTTTTGGTTTTTCTTGTGCTGTATCAGGAAGAAGAATGCCACCCTTTGAAGTTTTTACTTTCGAACGCTGAACAAGTACGCGGTTGCCAAGAGGCTTTAATTTCATCATAAATCCCAAACTCCTCAATAATAGTTGTGCTAAGAAACAAAATTCTAGATGCAATTCCCATTTGCGTCAAGAGAAACGAGCCATTTTTTAGCAGATAAAGCAAACGACTGCTAGGTTTATGCCATTCTCACGTAAAACCTATCTCAAAATTTACGTACTTTTTAATGAGATTGGTATTATCCATACTCTGGAAAAAGATATTCTTTACGCTTTTCTAAAAATGCTTTGCGCTCTTTTTGGTGAATGGCTCGAAATTGTAAAAGGGTCGGCTTTTCCTCTAAAAGAAGATCATATATAGCTTGCGTGCCCAAGACCTTAATAAAAAGATCTCTCTGCTGGGAAGTCATTTTGGCAGCCTGTTTACACTCTACAGGATAGAGACTCTTTAAAGTTGCCATGATGTGATATAGAGTGGTCACAGGTAAATACTGTCTTTTATCGGTGATGACAACTAGCACTCCTTTGCAACTCTTACCAGAAAAGCTCCCCATAAAGGGTCTGATCTGCGTGGGAAGAAATTTGACGCCTGGAAGGTGTACTTTATTCAACTCTTCTGCAAAGCGCTTACTATTGATCCAGGGAGCTGCAACCACACGAAAGGGAAGGGTGTAGCCAATCCCTATGCTGACAAGAGAAAATTCACCTAAAGGACCTGTCACCGGATAGAGTGCTGCATTTTCAGCATCTGGAATATTCGGACTTGTAGGTATCCACGAAAGGCCAGTATCTGAAAAGCTCATGCTCCTCTTCCAATTTTTCATGGCCACCACTTTTAAGTCACAATCAATTTTATACTCTTCGTTAAAAAATTGAGCGAGCTCTCCGATTGTCATTCCATGCACATAGGGGACATTAATATACCCTACAAATGAGCGTACAGACTCATCCAGCATAGGTCCATCGACAACTTCTCCATTAATCGGATTCGGACGATCAAGAACAATAACCGTAATTTTTTCTTTAGCAGCAGCCTCCATCATGTAATACAAGGTTGACTGATAGGTGTAGGATCTAGAACCAATATCTTGAATATCGAAAACGACAATATCAATCCCTTTTAACATCTCTTTAGTCGGGCGGCGCGTCGTCCCATGAAGACTATGAATTGGAATTCCATCAGCTGTTTTCGATGATACAATATTCTCTGCAGCATATCCTTCACCATAAATACCATGCTCTGGAGCAAAAAGTGCTACAAGTGTAAACCCTAGTTTTTTCTGCCGTTCAGTAAAGAGTTGAATAGTAGAAACAAGCTTACTATTAACGCCTGTATGATTTGTAATCAGCCCAACTTTTTTTCCCTTAAAAAATTTTGGATTCTCCGTGAAGACGCGATCGATGCCAAGCTCTACCTCAGAAAAAGCTTTAGAAGAAAAAAGAAGAAATAAAAGCAGGAAAATTCTCATAATGTAGCTATACTAATGGGTAAAAAAGATATCAGCATGCAGCTTCTTGAAAAAGAATTCAATACGTTAAATCCCGAGCAGAGACAAGCTGCCCTTCATCGCGAAGGACCACTTCTCGTCCTCGCAGGCGCAGGTTCAGGAAAAACAAAAGTTGTTGCCATCCGCATTGCACATCTCATCAATACAGGTATTGATCCTAAAAATATTTTAGGGCTGACATTTACCAATAAAGCTGCCCAAGAGATGAAAGAGCGCGTTAATCGCTTTGTCGGTAAAGATATCATTGTTTCTACCTTTCATAGTTTAGGGGCCAGAATCCTTCGAGAAGCGATTCACTATCTTGGCTACACTCCACAATTTGCAATCTATGATGAAGATGATGTAGAAAAGCTTCTCAAAACCATCGCCAAAGAGGCCTTTCCGGCGGAAGTAAAATTTGATGTCAAAAAGGCTCGCACCGCCATATCCGCCAATAAAAACGCCCTTGGACAGCATGAAGATAAAGAATATGATCAGTTTTATCAGCTCTATATCAAAAAATTAAAAGAGTGCAATGCTGTCGATTTTGACGACCTTTTATTTTTACCAGTTACTCTCTTTCGCGACTTTCCAGATCTTCTGGCCTACTATCAAAACCGCTGGAACTACCTACTCGTTGACGAGTACCAAGACACCAATATGGTGCAGTATGAATTTGTGCGCCTTCTTGTAGCAAAGAGTCAAAACCTGTTTGTCGTCGGTGATCCTGATCAATCCATTTACTCCTGGCGCGGCGCGAACATTCGAAATATCCTCCACTTTGAAAATGATTATCCTGGTGCACAAATTGTGCGTCTTGAACAGAACTACAGAAGCACTGAAACCATTCTTCAAGCAGCTAATGCCGTTATTCAAAATAATACACAACGCTTCAAAAAATCACTATGGTGTTCACGTGGTGAGGGAGAAAAGATTAATGTCTATACAGCACAAACAGAGCGTGATGAGGCGGAATTTGTAGCTAACACCATCACACACCTACAAAGCGTACATGACATTCCCTTAAACGAAGTGGTGATCTTTTACCGCACAAACTTCCAGTCACGCGCCTTTGAAGATCAACTCATTGCTAAACGGATTCCCTATACGATTGTAGGAGGCATCTCTTTCTATCATCGCAAAGAAATTAAAGATATTTTAAGTTTTTTACGACTTCTCGAACATCCGAATGATCTGATTGCATTCCTACGAGTTGTTAACCTGCCAAAACGCGGATTTGGGGAGCAATTTCTGGCAAAAGTTGTAGGCGCTGCAAGAAATGCGAACGTTTCTTTGTTAGATCTCTTTACAGCTCCTTCTCCTTTTGCAATGAGCGCCAAACAAAAAGAGGGCTGGCAAGATTTTGCGCAGATTTTAGCGATGCTGAAAGAGGCTAAAGCTTCCAAATCCTTATCAGAGCTCGTGCGTGCTGCTATTATGGAAACTAAATACCTCGAAGTCATCAATGCAGATACAGAGACTCGTCAAGAAAAGCGCGAAAACCTTGCAGAATTGATAGTCAAAGCTGAAGAATGGGAACAATCGCAAGCAGCCCCTTCTTTAACAAAATTTTTAGAAGAGATTGCGCTCGTTACCTCGACTGATGATCTCGATACAACTGAGCTAAGAGTCAGCTTAATGACTGCTCATAATGGCAAAGGCCTTGAGTTTCAGGCAGTCTTCTTAGTCGGTATTGAAGAGGAGCTCTTTCCGCATGTGAACTCTAAGAAAAGTGAAGAAGATGTAGAAGAAGAGCGAAGACTTTTTTATGTCGGCATTACGAGAGCCAAAAAGATCCTCTATATATGCCACGCCTCCTTCCGGCACCTTTGGGGAACACTCCGCCATATGCGCCCGAGTCGTTTTCTGTATGAAATACCAGCAGAGTTTAGAAAGAAGACTAATCTCTATTCCAGTTATTATTAAATTAATTGTATTAAAAGCAGGTACTACTGTATACTGTTTTTAATATTAATTAATAATACTGGATTTATATGAACTCTACTATATCTTCTTCTTTTCAACCCATTATTGAAGACACAAATAAAAGCTTTCCATCCACAAATTCACAAACCTACACTCCTACTTCATCAGTAGACGGGAAAGAAGGGACCCTGAGGAAAAGCCCAAGAGCTTGGGTGCCAAAATCACGTGCTGTAAACAAGCTTAACACGCGATCTTTAAGTATCTCATCTTTCCGTCCTATTAATGAAGAAGATGCAAGCATGAATTCTCCATCCACAAATTCGCGACCCTATACACCTACATCTACGCCATCAACAGATGAGAAAGTAGATGCTCTCATGACAAGTCCAAAAGCTTGGTTACCAAAATCACGTGTAAAGCCGCTTGACATGCGATCTTCTAGTACAAGTCCACGTCCATCACCATCTCCTGATCACCCTTCTCGATCTATGCAAACACCTTCACCTACTTCGAATCCAATGAAAGAAATTAACGATTTTGTATATGGCGGAGAGGCTCCCCCAAATTTTAGCATCTTTTCTCCAGAAGTTTCAAAGGGATTTGATTTTCATAAGTGGTGGGAAGAGTCAGTCCGTAGCTCTACAAATAGAGAGCAAGAGCAGACTACCTCTACAGTAGTAGCTTCTGAAAGCACCCCAAATAAGTCCGAATAGTCAAGGCTCAAAAACAGAAGATTGGAGACTTTTATCAAAATCTCCTATTCCTAATTATAAGGGGAGTAGTATCCTTTGAATAAAAGTAGCAGCCCCTCTGCCTAAAAAATATTATCTACTCTCCTTTCCGATATATAACTCTAGAGAATACACCCCATAATGGGTTTAATCAACGCTATCATGTCTGTTCAAAAGATGTAAATTAGAGCTATTCTACATTGTAATATGCAAAAGGCTTACAAGTGATGAACGCATCTAAGTCAAAAAAAAATTGGCTTCTCGAAGAGCTTGCCAAAAAAGTAAGAGTGAGGCGAGTTGAACTTAACCTTACGCAACGAGAACTTGCCGAAAAGGCAAATTTTCATGTGAATTATATTGGCGGAATAGAGCGAGCTGAGCGCAATATTTCTTATAAAAAGCTTATCGAACTTGCACAAGCTCTCAAGATAAGCCCAAAAAATTTTATGCCTGAATAAAAAATAAACCAGATACAGGCGAATAGGTTTTGTCTAAAAATACCTTGTAAATTCGACATCAAAGATCGAAAATACAAGGCAAATAATATGCAGAGACCCAAATACATTCATGAAATTGAACTCCAGTTTCGGGTTCATACTATTTGCGCACTCTTAGGCCCAATGCAATTAGGAAAAACGACGCTTTCCAAAATGTTTTTAGAGCAACATCCAAAAAA
>JAQGPK010000159.1 GCA_028293095.1 Chlamydiia bacterium
CTACCTATGCAAGCCCCGAAAGCTTTAATAGCCAACTTGGAGTTGCTTTAAGCCTCCTTAAAATCAAGCACTCTCATAAGGTCGCCATCATTGAAGCAGGTGTATCACAACCCGGCGAAATGCAGCATCATATCGACATGATCAATCCAGATCATGTCATCGTGACAAATATCGGGCTTGCCCATATTGCATCCCTTGGTTCACAAGAGGCAATCATTAAAGAAAAAATGAAGCTTGTAGCGCATGTACCCGATACAAACTGGTGCCTTCTTCCAAAAGATAAATCCATTACCCCACACCTGAGAGCAGGCAAATATCACTATTTCTGGAACCAAGAATATCCAGAGCTGCCTGAAGTGAAGCATTGTGAAGCAGGTGAGAGAGCATCGTTACGCTATCAACTTCGCTTTCCGAATGAAAGGCATCATCATGGCACTATTGAAGAGGGGCTCTCCTATGTTCTTGATCTCATTACAATTGGCGTAAAAGCAGCTCACCTGATAGGCGTTTCAGAAGATCAAATTATCAATGCTCTCTCAAAGTATCGGCCAGAGCCAATGCGAATCGAGCTATGGAAAACACAGCAAGGCATTACCCTTATTAACGACACCTACTGCTCAGATCCAATGTCTTGCGATATTGCACTCAAACAATTTGAATCACTCGGTGAAAAATCGAACCAAAAGATTTTCCTCTTTGGTGGACTCAGAGATATTTCCGAACACCCAGAAACAGATATGGCACGCGTTGCGCATGCTGTTGAAAAAAATAAAATCACTCTCTGTATTACCTATCAAAATGAGCACCAAAAAGAGCTCATTTCAAGCCTTGCTTTAGTCTCGCCTCAAACAGAGATCATCACAGCCTTTACCGAGAAAGCTGCCATTGCAATCGCCAAAATAAAAGCAAAGCCATCAGACGTTCTTCTTATCAAAGGAGCTCAAAAACATTCAATTTCTGAGCTGATTCAAGAATTTGATGAGAGCCTTCCAAATAATCAGGTCATTATTAACCTCGCAGCTATTGGCTCCAATATTGAAACAATTCGTGCGCACATTCCTAAAGGCACACGGATCATGATGATGGTCAAAGCTCTGGCCTATGGCACAGATGACGTTCGCATTGCTAAGTTTTTACACACTGCCGGCATTGATATTTTGGGAGTTTCCTATGTCGATGAAGGCGTTTCTATGCGCACAGCAGGCGTTGTTCAGGATATTTTTGTTCTCAATGCTGCTGAATATGAAGCCAGCAAAGCAGTCAAATGGGGACTTGAAATCGGGGTGTCCGAAAAAACTCTTATTAAGGCGCTGCAAAAAGAGGCAGCTCGTCAAGAGAAGAAGATTAAAGTGCACCTTCACGTCGATACAGGGATGAGCCGTTTTGGATGTCGGCCGGCCGATCTTCTCGAGCTTGCAGAAACTATTCTGAGTTCTCCAAATTTGATCTTTGAAGGCATTATGACCCATTTTGCATGCGCAGATAATCCGAACGAGGATAGCTTTACACTGCACCAGGCAAAAATTTTAGAACAGGCGATCGAAATGCTGGCTGCAAAAGACATTCACCCTAAATGGAGACATGCCGCTAACTCAAGTGCTACCTGTCGTTTTCGCTTCCCTGCCTTTAACATGATTCGCATTGGTCTTGCAGCTTATGGCTTTCACACATCAGCCTCTAAAATCACACCCCTCCCTTTGCAACCCTCGATCTCTCTGACCTCCCGCATTGTCGGCATCAATTGCTGCACACCCGGTGATACGATCAGTTATGGTCGTAGCCACACCATTCAAAAAGTGGGCTCGCGTGTTGCTGTTCTCCCAATTGGCTACTTCGACGGCCTTCACCGCAACTATAGCGGGAAAAGTGCTGTGATGATTCGAGGGAAACTTGCCCCCATGTGCGGCAGGATTTGTATGGATTATATGATGTGTGACATCACAGATATTCCACAAGCTGCAATTGGGGACCCTGTTCTGATCTTTGGTGAAGATGAAAATGGCAATTACGTCTCTCCAGAGGAGCTTGCAAGTGCAGGAAGCTCCATTGTTCATGAACTCTTAACTTGCTTAGGTCCACGTATCCGCCGCCTCTTTATCTATGACGAATCACTTCGACCGAGATAATTTACTTACTAATTGCAGCTCAACAAAACTCTTCACACTTTCAAGATAACAGTTTTCCTGCTCACCTTCGAGCAGAGTATAAAAATTAAAGTATTCATTTAAATTATCGCAAATAGATTCAGGTAAATGCAGGGCTTGAAGAACCTGAATTACCTTTTTAACTATCGTAAAGTTTTTTGTAAAAATTGTTGGTGAAATTTCTGCAGTGTTAAGACATTTCCCTAATAGTCTTTGAAACTCCACAAGTTCAGTAAGAGAAAGCTTTTTTATATCTGCATAGAGAGCTTGTAACACAGGTTGATGAGAAAAATATTCGGCCGAAACTTCTTGAGTAATAGAGGTTGTTATTTCTTGAATAGGTGAAGGATATATGAGAGTTAAATCACTTATAGCTTTGACTAGTCTCACACAAAATTGGTAGCTCTTCTGGAAGATAATATCCTTTGCTATAAAACGATAAAAGGCATTTTCTTGCAGTGTATTAAACATGCTTGACATATAAGCAATTGCATTTCTAAGCGCTTCTATCTCCGTCTGTAAATCCCTTATAGTATTTTGTAAATCACCTTGTTGGGAGCGCAATTTCCCTATATTCTCGTGAGTCAACCCTTCTTTAGCTTTGGTTTTATTAAGTTCCTCTATTTTTTCAAGCTGGTCTTCTTGTAAACTATTTAACTCCTTTTCTAATCTTTCCTTTCTATCTATACTCCATGCAGTTATTTCTGGACGCTTTTTTAAAGTAGCTATAGCTAAACTACAAAGTTCGTTAAGACACTGTAGTTCCTTTTTGGTCAGTTTGCTTTCTGCTTTAATAATCAGGTTAATATCATCACATTCATTCCCAGATTTACCGTTAATGAAATAATTATAGATAGAATTAAGTATGGTAGGAGAAAGAGTAGCAGTTGCAATCGTTCTTACCACAAGCTGCTGCTTTTGATACAACTTACTTAGCTTTTCTTGAGAAATACCCTGGTAAGAAAAAGCTGCCTCTATACACTTTACCACAGCTTCCTGTTGAAGAGGAGTTGAATTGTCCATAAACTGTTTTTCTTCTCTCTCTTCCCCGACCTCGTTTATGGAAAATGTGCCCGTTGTTATTTCTTGAATGCGCAAATCGTTCAAAACAGCAATCAATCCACTCATGTCCATAAGTAAGCCCGTTTCGGGAATTTCAATATTCCTCTTACTAACAGGTCGTATATTCATGCCTGTACTGGGCTTTTGAGCTCGTGGAATCTCCGGAAATTCCTCCTCCTCTTGACCTGGTACATCTAATGTTCGACCAATACTTTTTTCTCTTTTCCGCACTCCTAAGCCAGATGGTGAAGATGAAGACCATGGACTGTTAACGGTATCTAATACAAACGTAAAAGCTTTTTTTGTCCGTAAATCAGTGGAACTAGTGGGTGACAAGGAAGCTGAGGAGGAGGATGAAGAAGACAACTTTGGTAATAC
>JAQGPK010000176.1 GCA_028293095.1 Chlamydiia bacterium
GCATGAAGTGAGGATGTAAGTTCTGTACGGGGAATGTAGTGTATGGGGGTAGTAGTACCTTTTGTGATCTCTTCTAGGATACGCTCTGTTGTGACGCCTTCAATAGCTTTCTCACCCGCAGCATAGAGATCTGTTACAATCAGAAGATCGGCCTCATCAAATGCGCCTTGTAGCTCATACATCGTATACTGCATGCGGCTGTAGCGATGTGGTTGAAAAACTGCCACAATTCTTCTTTCATGGATCGCCTCGCGTAGCCCTTTTAGGGTTGCCTTAATCTCTGTAGGGTGGTGTGCATAATCATCAAAAATAAGTAAAGAGTCTATATCACCTTTTTTTTCCATCCGACGCTTGACACCAGAAAAGCTCAAAAAGGCCTTTCTAATCTCCTCTTCTTGAACTCCCAGTGAAATACAAAGCCCGAAAATGGCTGCAGAATTTAGCGCATTGTGCTTGCCTGTAAGGGTAACTTCAATATCTGCATAATGGTGGCCCTCAAAATCAATATCAAAGGTGATATGAGTATTTTTCTGTCGAAAGCGCGAAATATGAAGTTTAACATCTTTTGAAAAACCGTAGGAGATCGCAGAAGGTGCCAATTGCATCAGCACAGAGTCATCGCCACAACAAAAAAGCAATCGTTGATCTTGAGCCTTTCCGATAAACTTTGAAAAGGCCTCGACAAGCGCATCCCAACTTCCATAATGGACTATATGGTCTGTATCGATATTCGTGACAATCGCCGCAAAGTAGTCATACTTAAGAAAAGTTCCATCACTTTCATCAGCCTCAAGTACAAAAAGATCACTTTTTCCTTGCGCCGCATTGGTTTCATGCCCTTGAAGCATGCCACCTACTGCAAATGATGGATCCACGCCAGCGGACCTCAGGACATGTGTAAGTAATGATGAAGTTGTTGTTTTTCCATGCGTGCCCGCAACCGCTAACACTTTATGCTCCTGAATCATTTTTGCAAGAAGGTCTGAGCGATGAAGTAGAGGTGATGCATATCTTTGAGCCGCTAAAAGTTCTGGATTCGTTGCAGGGATATCAGTACTAAAAATAACCGTAGTGTTCTTAGAGACGTAGTTCTCGTTATGTCCGATATAGACTTTGGCTCCCGCCTTTTCAAGCGCTTGCGTAACTGCACTTGCAGCAGCATCACTACCTGTGACAGTATATCCGCGAGACAAAAGAATGCGAGCAAGGCCGCTCATACCAATGCCGCCGATCCCGATAAAATGATACGTTTCTTCCTGAATCATGTCCTTTATTCCTTGTAAAAAGCGTAGTAGTTACAGAGAGCTCAAAAAGTAGAATTATACGGTATTGATTATTTTCAGAGCTGCATACTTTTTTAGGAAAAGGAAGACCACAGACTGTTTAAATATATTTTATTAAAGAGATGGAAATTTTTTCAAAGCATTGCTAGTCGGCGGTCTTTTCTCCCTTGCCTTTATCTTCCTCAGCTACTGCTTCCTTTTTGACTTCTTTCTCTCCTCCACCATGCATTTTTGCAAATTCAGTAAAGTAGGGCCCATATCTTTTCTCAAGAAGATTTCCATCTACAACGAAGCCATAATGCCGACTCTCTTTTACAGTACTCACAATGTTTTCAATCGCATGGAAGATACAGCTCCAACTTTCCGGCTTACCTGCCTCTTTCTTATCATCTTGGAGCGTACCTTGAAGTGCTCTTGGATATTGCGGCTTACCGAGATCTTTTAAAAGAGGTTCAAAATAGGGCATGATGTCGCTCTTATATTTTGAGCCATGTAAAGGATCAAAGTAATGGCATGTACTCTTCTCTCTATCAATTACAAGTGCTACCGCATGCTCATTTTTGACATAGCAGCCCGAAACAATATAGCGAATATGAGAAGGAATAGTAGTAGGCACTTGAAGTGCACTTTCATTAAATGAAACAATCAACACATCATCTCGTTTCTGATCTTCAATTAATACCTGATACAAAATAGCATCCATCTCTGGATTACCAGCCTCTCCGCTTTTTGGTAGCTGAGATGTAGTATAAATTATCTCTTTGAGTCTGTTAACAAAAGGTGTATGCAGCTCTTTTGTTATCTCAAGCCTCTTTTGCTTTTCTTGTGAGGAAAGAGAGAGAGTAGGCTCTAGTGTATTCGGACTCAGTACTCCTAAATGCTGCAGCATGCTCTCGATGATTGCTGGATGTAACTCGAAACGTATTATCTTTGTCTGCAAAGTTTTATTTGCGACTCTCTCTTCAATTTCCTTTTTAATTTCTTCTTCTGAAGAGGAAGAGGTGACGTTAAACTCTAAATGGTCAAGGAGTGAAAGGACTTGTAAGATCGACTTAAATGACTTTCCTTCTTGAGCAAGTCTTGCAACCTTATTTCCAATCCTTTCATTCTCTTTTTTACTCGTTATCTTGCTGACGGTCTCTACTTCTCTAAAGAGCGCTTCTTCAAACTGCTCTATCCTTTTATTTTCAATCGCTTGGATAATTGATTGATTGATTACATCGCCACTCCCTTCCGCTTCCTTTGGAAGATCGATTTCAATGCCTTTGCCACTGAGCCACTTAAGAATTGCAGACAACTCTTCTCCATTTTTTTGGCGTAGTCCTACTTGATTGGAAATCTCCTCAAACTCTTTTTTATTCCAAGAAGAAAAAATCTGCTCTTTACACCATTGAGCGCCTTTATCTCTAAGATCACTATTCATGCGAAGTTCCATAGCGAGAGCCTTTAAAATAGCATGTGGCGTATAGTTTGCATAGAATCGTGCTCTTGCATTTTCTTCATGAACCTCTTCACCTACATCAGGAAAATGATCTGGAGACTTTGAGCGTGCCTTTGCTGTCGGAATACCAAATTCCTCTCCAAACAATTTAAAAAGCCGATTAGAGTAGAGGGTACTTTCATCATCCTGTACCACCATTCCCTCAAGAGTAATCGTACGTAAATCTGCTAAGATTTTAAAAATACCATTTTCAAAGGTAGCTGGTATTTCATGCACAATGGCACTGAACTCTTCAATACTCGTTGTTTCTTGACGTGGTCCGCAATGCGATGCCGCTCCAAGCCAAGCTTTCATAAACTCAATCTTCGCTTTTTCCGCTTTCTCTGGATTTTCAGTCTCGAGTAGACGCAACTTTGCAATGCAATGCGTGATGCTATGCTCAATATCATCATAAAAGCGCTTGAGTCCTTCAAGATCATTTTCTTCAGGGGTC
>JAQGPK010000179.1 GCA_028293095.1 Chlamydiia bacterium
TTGTTCAGTAAATTTATAAAAAATACTTGCTATCTCAGAAAAGGAAAGACTCTCTAAAGCAACCGTATAGGGCACGCTTGAATTAGTTTCTACAGATGACGTGATAAAATAACTTACAAATTGAGTACTTAACGGTTGCATAGATGATCCTCTAAGAAACTTTTTACGACTATAAATATTAGGAAATACAAAATAGATTACATAGAATTAATTTTTTATACAATAGAAATAGAATATAGTTAAATTAAAGTAGTCCTAAATAAATAATGTTCACATAGGTAAGCAAACAGAGGGGTCAGCAATCGAGGAAGTTAAAAAATTTGAATTGATAAAGTTACTCAGAAAAAATGGATTAAAGACTTGAGCCCGTTTCAGTCGCAAGCTCTAGTCTAAGCGGAAGTTCTTTAAGCAAAAGTTGAGAATCTGCTTGCTTTACATGCTTTTTCGCATACTTAAAGCCTTGATCAATAATACTTTGAGCTTGCTGGAAATCTTTTAATTCAAGGCAGCAGTCAATCGCATACAAATAGGGCTCTGCTCTTGATGGATCCATAGTTTGAGCGACAAGAATCGCAAGGAGCGCAGGTTTATACTCTTCAAGAACATACTTTGCGATGCCTAAACCCAGCCAAAAATCTGCAACATAGGGGTTAAATTGCGTAAGCAATTCAAATGCCTTAACAGCCTCTTCGTTACGGTTCTGCTGCAAAAGCATAATTGACTTTTCAAAAAGCATGCCCAGCTTCTCACCTGAAAATCCAAGTAAGTCCTGAACCAGTTTTCTTTTCGACAAGATAAGCTCAATATCTTTTGTATTATCAAATCCCTTAAAGGCAAGACGTTTTAAAGCTATTTTAGGCTTTTTGCTCTTCTTAGCCTTTTTTGCCTTATGATGGCCAGATCGATCTACTTTCTTGCCATGATGCCGTCTCATGATCTACTACCTTCACCTTTTTGACTTAAGATTTATGCTTTTTGATTCTCACTTCTGCTTGCAAGCCCTTTTCTAAAAGAGCTGCATGCTCAAGGCTATCTTTACAGAGATCCTTGAGTATATCAATGGAGGCCTGAGCAAGCGCTGCTTCATTCATCAGAAGATGGCAAGCGGCTTGATAGTAATAAGGAAGTGGCGACTCTGGATCAAGAGCTGCCGCACACTCATATGCTAAAAGCGCCTGCTCATACTCTTCCAGAAGCTGATAGGACATTGCCAAGCCAATCCAGTATGCATAGACGTAGGGATTGAGTGTTGTAAGAAATAAAAAACCATCTTGAGACTCTTGATACCGTCCCTCTTCAAATACTTGGGATGCAGATTGGTAGAGCTCTTCCATTAATTCATCCGAATAGCCAATCATCTCTTGTAAACTCTTGCCAGAATCAATAAATTTTTTTAGCATATCTGGCTTTTCAAGCTCTCCAAGAAACTCATCAGGAATTTTCATGGAAAACTCTTCTGGCGATACAGATTCCATATCATCCACCTTCATTTTTTGTAGTTTTCAAATGATTAAGAATGGTCTTAATAAAACTCTTCGGTGGCAGAGTTTCCATTATTTTGCTTTCTTTTGCTAGTCCAAGAATTACTTTAACTGGGATTTGCCTCTGTTCTGATAGGCTCGGTTTCGTTTGAACTGGTTTCTTTGGTAGATCTGCGGGCACAGGACGAAACCACTCTCTATCTGAAGCTTGTGAATTACCAGAAATATGCATAATTACCTCTTTTTAACTGTAAATCTTTTATATAGAGTAATCTATAATAAAATATACTATATTTATTTCTATTCTTAACCTTATTATACACTTTATTTACTAATAATTTTATAAAAATAGTAAACTTTATTTTATATTGATTAAGTGGCTTATTATTAGTTAGTTAGGGATTGACAATTGTGAACTAAGAGAGTGTTCCAGCTTCCAGAGTAAATGTTTTTACTCGTTCGCTCACTAGTGCAGGATTAGACTGATGCATCGATAAAAACGCCTGACCCAAATTGCCCGTTAACGCAAAAAGGCGAGATAGGCGCTCTGAATCCAAATATGCTGCAAAGTCATCAATCAGCATGAGAGGATGATCTTCTATCTGCTCCTGTATCACATGCCATTCAGCAAATTTTAAAGTAAGTGCTACAAGCCGCATCTCCCCCTCGCTTGCATAGTCGCGTACAGCTTTATTTTCAACCAGCACCTCAAGATCATCTCGATGAGGTCCTACAAGTGTTGATCCATACGAGGCCTCTTGCGCTCTTCTACGGTTAAACTCTCTTTCAAAATAAAGCCGCATCCCATCTAAACCCTGTTGAAGCGGCGCTTTTGTCGTGTAGCTCAGCTGTAGTTTACTTAATCCCAATGATAGATTTTCATGAAATTTCTCTACCCAAGGGATTAGCCTCGTAACTATTTTCGCACGCTCCTCTGTAATATAAGAGGCTGAAAGAGCAAGTTCTTGTTCCCAAGCGGCGATTGTCCGAAAATCTTTATTACGTAAGAGTAGATTACGCTGCTTAAGGGCCCGATTATACCGTGTGAGGTGATGGACATAGAGAGGATCCATTTGCGCCAGCATGAGGTCTAAAAAGTGGCGTCTGAGTTGCGGGGGTCCCTTAATAATATTTTGGACTTCTGGTGTGCAAGTCACCCCAACCAGGCCGCCTAGTAAAAGAGTTGCGGAATCTGCAGGCCGATGATTCAGAAGAATGCGGCGTTTAGTACCATCAAATGAAAATTGTACTTCATAGCTCACACCCTGCTTTTCAAAACCACATTCGACAAAAAAGCCCTCACTCTCATGACGAATCAATTCCCGAATGGAGGCGGCTCGAAATGATGTAGCTGTCATCACAAGGTAAATGGCCTCTAAAAGGCTCGTTTTACCTTGTGCATTTCTGCCAACAATTTCGTTAATATGGGGGGCGCACTCAATTTCCAGATTTTTAATCGCACGAAAATTTCGTGCATAGACCCATTTAAGCTTCATTGAGGCGCATTGGCATGAGCACAAAGAGTGGCGAAGGATAAGAGCCTTGCGTGATCTTTTCTTCACCATCTGCGATCATACCTGGATTGTAGCTATCTGAAAAGCCAATCATGACGGTCTCTTTCTTGCTATGGCGCAGAATATCAAGGAAAAACATGGGGTTAAAAGCAATATCAAAACGAGGTCCTGTATAGTTCACAGGCATACTTACCTTCCCCTCACCGATATCCATTGTATTCACGCTAAGATTAAGCTCTCCATCCATAAAGGTAAAACGCACAGAATGGGTTGTATCAAGTGTAAAGAGTGAGATTTGACGAAGAAGCGACATCAGCTCATCACGATGTAAAGAGACAAATGAATTTGTCGTTTGTGGGATCACCTTTTCGACATCTGGATAGTCGCCAGAGAGGAGTTTTGTGATGATGATAGTATCTGATGCTTCAATCGCAATCTTATCTGGCATGATGTAAAGAGTGGCCTCTTCTTCATCATGGTTTAAGTTCTTCATGATCTCATCAACTGCTTTTAAAGGAATAATACACTCAGCTTTAAAACCAGGCTCAACCTGTATTGGCAGAGATGCACGTGCAAGACGCTTGCCATCTGTTCCAACAAAGCAGGCAGCTCCGTCTGCAATTTGTAGAAAAACACCAGTTAATACGTAGCGATTGTCTTCTTTTGAAACAGCAAAGGCCGTTCTAAAAAACATATCTTTCAGCTCTTTTTGCTTCATACGTAGCTGTGCAGCACCTGAAAGCTCAGGTAGCGCTGGAAATTCAGACTTAGGCAAACCATTCATCTTAAAAGTTGATGAATCGGCAATGATGCTAGTGACCTCTTTTTCGTTTGTTGAAATTTCAAGATGCGATGCTGTTAGTTCGCGTAAAAGATTAGAAAAACGTCTTGCAGGTATTGTTGTTGAGCCAGGTTCGATGACTTTTGCAGAGCCAGAACAGCGCACACCAACCGTAAGATCGGTTGCGGTCAAAATAATACGGTTATCAATTGCCTCTACAAGGAAATTAGATAAAATCGGAATTGGTGTTTTAGGAGCTACAATATTTTGAATGCGGCTCGTAAGTTCACTCAGTTCTTGTCTTGATATGATAAATTTCATGGTTCGCCCTCTCCGAGATAAGTCTTTTATTGTAAAATAAGAAAGTGATACCATTTTTACTTTTTAGAGGGAAAAAGGCAAGCGCCATGACAAATGAAGAAAAACCACGCATCCAAGAGCTTGTTACTAATAGAAGAGCAACGTTCGAATATGAAGTCCTCGAAACTATAGAGGCGGGCATTGTTCTGCAAGGTACTGAAATAAAATCTTTACGAGACCATGGTGGATCTCTGCAAGAGTCCTATATTATGGCAAACCATACTGAGCTTTTACTCATTAGCGCCACGATCTCCCCTTATCGTTTTGGATCGATTTATAATCATGATGAAAAGCGAAAGAGAAAATTACTCGTCCATAAAAGAGAGCTTCGCCATATTGAAGAGTCAATTCGCTTAAAAGGACTTACCTGCATCCCCCTTTCTATGTATCTTAAGAATGGCAGAGTAAAAGTAAAAATTGCTATCGCAAAGGGTAAAAAGGTTCATGATAAGCGCGCAGCGATTCAAGAACGAGATGATAAGCGAGCCATACAAAGACATCTTAAAAACCTCTAAACTAGTCTCACGAAACACTTTAAAAAGCTCTCTTGTATTCAATCGACAAAAATTAGGGTTGAGATCTACAATCGGGCAGTAAGATTTTTTTGATTGAACTTAGGATTGCATTATGGAACGAAACAACCTTTTTTACCGTTTGGTATTCTTCTTTATTTCTTGTCTTGTGACAACGATGTATGAATTTTCAATTACCTCTACGGATCCGATTAATACATTCTTAATTGGTTTTTCAAAAGGCGCTTTGATCTTTGCTCTCATCTCACTTGCAGAACTTGCCTTTAAAAATAGTACCCTCCGTGCGTTTAACACAACGCTTGTTGGGATTGCTATCGGAACCCTGATGGGATATGTTGCGATCAATTGCGTTCACACACTGTTTACACTCCTCGGCACTCAACTTAAAGGTGAGGCCAATAACTTCCTCACACTCACTACCTACCTTGCCTCACTCTATTTAGGACTTACAACTACTTATGCATCCGCTGAAGTGTGGTGGCTGAGCATTCCTTTCGTTCAACTCTCCCCTGCAGGACAAGCTAAAAAAAGAGAGATTCTTCTCGATATTTCAGCTATTGAAGATATTAGACTGACAGATCTTGCAAGACTTGGCATTTTAGACCATCAGCTTGTTATTCCAACCTTTGTTGTGAAAGAAGTTCAAAAAGGTATGGAAGCACAAGATGAAGCGACCAAAACACGTTACAGAAAGTGCTTTGAACAGATCAAGCGCCTTGAAAATATGCAGACACTTGGGCTTCAGCAAAAAGAGTTTCATATATCGGAACTTGATGATCTCCCTACAAAGCTTTTACGCACTGCAAAACTCGTGCAAGCCCATATCCTCACATCAGAGCAAAACTCAATGAAAATTGCTGAAGAAGAGGGCGTTACTATTATTAGCATTGAAGGAATTGCAAACGCTATTAAGCCTTCAGCTCAGCGCGGCGAGATCCTCTCTATTAAAATCCAAAGGCCAGGAAAAGAGCCGAAACAGGGCGTTGGCTATTTAGAAGATGGCACTATGGTTGTTGTCAATGGCGGCGGAGAGTTCCTAGGCGAAACAATTAAGACGCAAGTCCTCTCTCAAAAATATTCAAGTTCAGGAAAAATTATTTTCTGTAATGCCATTCCGCACGATGAGAAAGGTACTCCAC
>JAQGPK010000195.1 GCA_028293095.1 Chlamydiia bacterium
GCTCAAAAGCTACTCTTTTATCTGAAGAGCTAGGAGGAGATGTAGTTGACTGGAGCGATCTTCTCGAACACTGGTCTGATTTCGATTTTGTCATCTCTGGTGTTACAAGTCCAACTGCCATTTTGAAATCCAAATCTCCCTATCTTCCCAAGGACAAATTGCTCATCGATCTTGCCGTGCCTCGTAATATCGCCCCAGATATTGGATGTACCCTTCTCAATATTGATGATTTAAACACACTTCTTGAGAAAAGAAAAGTGGCTCTGCAAACATCAATCAAAGATTCAGAAGCTGTCATCGAACAGCTTATCGAAAAGCAAATTATTCGGTTTAAAGAGAAAACAACTTTATATAAATTATTATCAGCTTAACCGCAATTTGTATAATGTTATCGCGGTTTTAGAAGATCTATGGTATCATACCTCATTACTTTTTATTTAAAGGTCATCGTTATGGGATATCCAAAGGTCATCATTATTGGTGGCGGTTTCGCCGGACTCAATGCAGCCAAGGCCTTAAACAAAGCTGAAGTTGACCTCTTACTGCTCGATAAATCCAACCATCATCTCTTTCAACCCCTTCTCTATCAAGTCGCAACGGCCGCCCTGTCAGCAGATAATATCGCCTCCCCTTTACGAAAAATCCTCAAAAATCAAAAAAACACTTCTGTGTTCCTGGCAGATATTGCATCGATTGACAAACATAAAAAAGAGGTCATCGCTGCAAATGGTGATCGTTTTTCGTATAATTTCTTGATTGTTGCGCCTGGCGCTAGACACTCCTATTTTGGAAACAATCAATGGGAAGCTCTTGCTCCCGGCTTAAAAACAGTCAGTGATGCGTTAAACATTAGAGAGCGTATTCTACTCAGTTATGAACGAGCAGAACGAGCAGAAAACTGCGAAAAGGCGGCCCGATTTTTGCGCTTTATCATTATTGGAGGTGGTCCTACAGGTGTAGAGATGGCAGGTGCCATCGCCGAAATTGCAACACAATCACTGACAAAAAACTTTCGCCATATACAGCCAGAACAGACAAAAATTTATTTGATTGAAGGCGAAAGCCATGTCCTGCCCACCTTTCCTAAAAAGCTAAGTATCAGAGCGCAGCAGGATCTTGAAAAGCTAGGAGTAGAAGTATTAGTAAAGACCCTCGTCACTCAAGTCACCCCAGATGGCGTGTGGCTTGGAGACAAATTTATTGAAAGCCCTAATATCATTTGGGCAGCAGGCACTCAAGCCTCACCTCTGATTGGCTCGCTTGATACACCACTTGATCGCTGTGGAAGAGCCATCGTTAATCCAGATCTATCTATACCAGGCCATCCAGAAATTTTTGTGATTGGAGATGCAGCACACTGTATCGATAAAAAGAAGAAAAAACCTCTGCCAGGTGTGGCCTCTGTTGCGATCCAACAAGGCCGCTATGTCGCCCGTATCATTGCCCATAACACTCCCCCTGAAAAACGCAAAGCCTTTGCTTATTTTGATAAAGGGATTATGGCAACTGTTGGAAAAGCCAAAGCAGTGGCGGCCGTTGGAAAACTCAAAATTTCAGGATATCTGGCATGGCTTGCCTGGTGCTTTGTCCACATCTTTTACTTAGTCAGTTTTACCAACCGACTGCTTGTGCTCTTTCACTGGCTCTATCTGTATATCTTTAATAAGCGGCGTATCAGACTCATTATTAGACCTGTCTCAGACTTTGACGATCCGCTCTATACAGAAGAGCAAAAAATCCCAAAATCTGAAAGGTATACTGATTCTTACTGATATTTTTTGGAACTGCTACTCGTTTGCGCCTTATCGCTTGGATCTGAAAGGTAATGAGATAATGTTGGTGCTTTCTCTTCTTTTTTCTCTTCTCTGAGCCTTCTACTAGAAATCGGTGCTGAACTACCCCTGCTTGAACTTAGAGACACAGACTGCATAGCAGTTTGTACCGACTTGATAGAATTTGAAGCATTCTTCCCTGTATTCTGCGCCCTGGCTGTATCTAAAATTGTAGTAACCTGTTCTGAACTCTCCGACCCATTGCTGGTTTTAAAAAACGAGCGTTCTTTCACAACATCTTTAGTCCTCACCAGTTCTTCTAAGGAATCAAAAGAGCCGAATAATTGAAGATTTGGTATCTCAAATTTAGACTTTGATGGTTTTAAAGTGACAGCTACAGGGTATGAAGTATCCTTACCCATATTTTTAAATTTATTATTAGTAATCGAAAAGGTCATAAAAAACTCCTATGTTTCTAATTGTCAAGAAATTATAGCAGCTTTCGCCATTAATAAAAATAAAAAATTAATAATTTATTATTTATATTTTTTCTTAAAATAATAAAAAATTCTCTATAACTAGAATTAATATTTTTTAAAATTAATTAAAGAAAAATTAGGAAAATCAGCCTAATTAATTTATTACTCTTCAGATGGGCCTTGTGGCTTTTTCTGCATCACAAGATCCAACGCATTGAACTTTGTAAGACAACGTCTCAGCTCTTGGATAATCTCTTCACGATCAGGAAATTCTTGGTACTCGGGACTTCCCAACATCTGGCCAACTTCTGCAAAAGGCTGCATTAAAAGAGCTGCATTAATTTCCTTATTCTTCTGGAAGGCGCAAGCTACAATCTGCTCAATATGACGAAGTGATAAGAGAATGACATCGTGCAAAGAGGCCTGTTTTTGCTTTGAAATAGCAATATATTTTTTTGTAAGTTCACTCAGCATGGCACTCGCTTGAAAACCTCCTTCTTCACAGTTCATTTCAACCGCAACTTTCCCGCACTTTTCAATAAAAAGAAGCGGAATATAGGCAGTTGGTGGGTGCGACTTGATAAAATAGAGGCTAATCTTTCCTAAAGTTTTTATCACTTCATCAGCTATTGGAATCATTCGTGAGTCAAGAGCACATTGATAGATCCATTCCAAACGCTTTCCAATATAAAAGGAAAGATAGTTCACTTTATCAAGAAAAGAGACGCCCTCAGACCGTAGAGGATTGCTTACAAAACTTTTATTCACAGCCCCACTATAGCCTTCAATAATGGCCACAATCTGAGAAAGAGCTGAGACTGCAATATGAGAGCTGCCTTTCTGAATTGATTTTTGAGCCACTTCAACTACATTGTTGAGCCACTCAAATCCTTCACCTTCACGTCCTTCAGAAATAGACTTCAAGCAGTTGCGTTTCATCTTCTCAAGAAGAAATTGATGATTGCTATATCTCCCTATTCTTCGAAGGTAGCTATAGAGCACATCCACAGCAATACCACAAAAAAGTATCCAAGCAATGAGTAGTATTCGTGTCAGCTGCGGCACAACTCCTAAGGCAGAACTTAAGACCATATAATAAGAAAACAAAGAAAAGATAACGAGCGTAGAAAGATGAGTGAAGATACTCCAATCACTGAAAAAGAGCTCTTGCGCTCGAGGAACACTTCTTTGCTCTGTTCTCTGAAGCAGCATCCATGCAAATGAGAGAGCAAAAAAGGCAGAAAAAAGAACAAGTGCCCCAACAACAGTCATGACAGTGTAGCAAAGAGTAAAATCAGCAGGAGTTAGAGAAACGGAACCAAAAACTTGTAGGGCAAAAATAAAGGAGGCAACTACTGCAAGTATCGTTCCAAACATATATCATCCTTGTTTCACTACTTCTATAAAATCCATGCTTACAAAGCAAATGAATTTATATATGACCCTTTACATAGATAAAAAGCTCGACGAGTAAATTTTGGATTGTTCTTTCCATCAACACTTCACGATTTCCATGCAAGTGCATGACCCAAGAATGCGTAGGATAGCCTAACCGAGCAATCGAGGCGCAAATAGTTCCTACAGGAGTTTTTTCACTTCCTCCTTGTGGACCTAAAACACCAGATACTGCCACTCCAATCATCGTTTTCATATCATCACGCACATGCTCCGCCATTTGGCTTGTCACTTCCACACTTACAGCCCCTTTTTGCAAAAGGGTCTCCTCGTTCACACGAAGACTCTGTATCTTTACCTCATTGGAGTAAGAGATCACTCCACCTTGAAAATAGCTCGATGCGCCCGCTTGCGCAACAAACCGAGCAGCAAGTGCGCCTCCCGTACAAGACTCAGCTGTAGCTAGAGTGATCTTATGTTCCATAAGATATTTATGAAGGGTTTCTATAATGGTTCCTGAATGGCTTTCATAGATATTTTCCGCAAATCGATTTTGAATAGATAAAAGAGGTTCTTTGATAATCTGCAAAAATTCTAATTCATTTTCTGAGAGAGCCTTCAGGTGTAAAGATACAACTCCATAGCCTGGATAGATTCCGCAGGAAATTCTGGGATCTTGCCGTTCAATCTCACGGACAATAGGGTCCATTTGAGATTCTGTAAGGCGCATAAAGTGTACTGGATGAATAAAAAGTCTTTTTGTAGTAGGTGCACTTTTTTTAAGAAAAGGTATTATAGAGTCTTTTACCATCTCACGCATCTCAGCAGGTACTCCTGGTAGCATGAGTACCAAGCTCCCCGGAAAGCGAGCCTCATCTTTGATACTATAGCCCGAAGCTGTCCCCAAGCGATTAGGAATACGCTCAACACCTCTACCTGTAATCACTGTCGCTTGATCTTGAAGAGTTGCTTTTGCATGGGGGGGAAGGTGTGCAAAATCTATTTTTAATTTTTCAAAAAGCTCAGTATCTAACTCGCAAGAGAGCTGAAAAAGATCGGCAACTATCTGTCTTGTATGATCATCACACGTTGAACCCAGACCACCTGTTGTAATTACAAAGGAGCCCCTTTCTAAAGCACTCTTAAGAACTTCTTGTACAGCTTTAGCATCGTCACTAACTGCAATATGTTTGGAAACTAAAAAGCCCTCATGTAAGAGAGTCTGGGCGATAAAGCTCGCGTTAGAATTTGTTGTGTACCCATATAGGACCTCATCACCAATTGCAATCAGTTCAATGTTCATGCTCGTACGCTCAGCCCCCTGATAAGAAGTTCTGGATGATTATTTATCCAAGGAAAACA
>JAQGPK010000197.1 GCA_028293095.1 Chlamydiia bacterium
AACATAATACAGATGCCAATGAGTGGTAAAGCCCACGTATTTTCTGCAATGAACTCGTGTACTGGATGGTAATAGTCTTGTGTGAAAGGATACATAGTCAGGCATCCGCCAACAAAGAAGAGTACAATCGCAAAGAAGAGGTTTAAGATAATTTGAAAGAAAAAGGTGGCTTTCATTAAAAAACATCCGAGTATTCGGCCTCTTGAGGTGCTGTGAGTTGTAGGGGAGCAGATTCTCCCTCTTTTAGGGAAGCGGCTCTTTTTAGGCTTTCTGTTGTAGTGAGCGATTTAAAGACAACGTGGACAAGGGCTACATGGAGGCCTGTGATTTTTGTGATCTCTTCGGTAACACGTGTCTGAATTTCATCAGCCTTTTCTGGAATAGACAATCCATAAGCGATGTTTACCTCAACCTTAATGCTGATCGTGTGATTTTTAGGGTCTTGTTCTGCTTGAATGCCCTTAATACCTTCACTGCGTCCTAAAATGCTATCGAGAAAGTTTCCTTCAACTGGCAATATACCAGGAATTGTGGCTAAACACTGCAGAACAATTTCTTGAAAAAGTCGATTATCAATGTCTCGAACAAATACAGTTTCAGGAAGCTCAAATTCTTTAGTATCAACTCTTTTCGCTACCATTTTGATATCTCTTGGTTGTATAATTATAAGCTCATGTTACAAATCTTAATTGTATTGAAATTTTTTAGGAAGGTCAAGTGAAGATACAGTTGTTGATCGTTATTCTGATTCCCTTACTCTATGGTTTTCTCGCTGCCTATATCGCTGTACCACGAGGCCGAAATCCTACGCTGTGGTTTTGTTTAGGAGCTTTCTTTGGTTTTTTGGGGTTTCTTGCTGTATTCCTACTACCTCCTGCCGTTCCTGCACTTGAAAAAGGAGGGATAGTACTCAAACCTATTACAAAGCCGGTTTCACCACTTATAGAAAAGAGCTGGTTTTATCTGGATGGAGAGCGTCTACAGCAAGGTCCGTTTCCATTTTCAACACTACAAAAGTTGTGGAAAGATGGAAGTATTATCCCTTCCACATATGTCTGGCAAGAAGGCATGGAGAATTGGAAGAAGCTTGAAGCTTATGATGAGCTTCTTGAACTACTTCAATAACACAGTCGGATCATCTTTGATTGATATGAAGAAAATGTCGTCAGTTCCTGGCTCAACGTAATGATTGAACTGCACCGTAGGTTGTTCCCTACGGTCACCTACGGCTAGCCTCTGTAGTCGCTGCCCTGACAAAGTGCCACTTCGTGGTTTATATACCCCAAAAGTATATCTCTTTAGGTCCTTTGCTAAGGTAGAAAATGTCTGAAGTATTTCTCCCGAATAGGAGAAAATTTTAGTGAATGCTGCTTATAAGAAAAGTCCGAACTATAGTGTTACGTAAGTGTTTACAGTTGTTAGCCTTAGCTGACCCGTAGGGGAACCTACGGTATAACCACAAAAACAAAAATCGAGCGAGGAACTGGCGCAATATGGGAATAGATGGAGGTTACGGGTAATAGATAGGCGTAATAAGAGGATTTGTGGATAATTTCAGTACTCTCGCTAAGGAGAGTACTGTAGATCTTTTTGGTTACTACACCTTTCGGTGCGTAATAAAATTTACCAGCTGGACTTTGTAACGCCAGGAATAAGGCCAAAGAGAGCCATTTCACGGAACGTTAAACGGGAAATTTTAAATTTCCTGTAGTATCCGCGACCACGTCCTGTCACTTGGCAGCGATTTCTAAGACGTGTAGGAGCTGTGTCACGTGGCATTTTATTAAGTGCAACTCGTGCATTTTGACGCTCAGCTTCTGAGAGATTCATGTCTGATGCGGTTGCTTTGAGCGCCTGACGCTTGTCCCAGTTACGCTTTACGAGAATTTCTCGTTTCTTTTGTCTTTCAACAACTGATGTTTTTGCCATAGTACTTTTACCTTAAATCTTCTTATCGTTTACGTGCTGGGCCTTTTTGGCGCTGTTTTCTTGTTGGGTCTTTTTTGTTAAGGACATATAATCTTCCTCGACGACGCACAAGAACATCACCTTTTGATGAATCAGCTTTAACAGATGCTCGAACTTTCATGGATTTTCCTCATAAAAATAATGCCAAAATATATCGCGATGCATCATTTCTTTGCAATACTTTTTCTCAGATTGTTAATAATACAAGTATTTATAGCATGTAAATTAAAATTTTATATATAATGAAAATAAAATTGAAGTAGCTAGATTTCATGGATTTTTAGGTAATTAAAAGTAACTAAAAACCATACTTTGGCGAAATTTGGACATTAAAAATAAAAAGAGAGAAAGTATGCAAGTAAGTCCGTCGTCATCTAATGAGTCTCGACCTTTAAGTTCCTCAAACTCTTCGGCTCCTCCCTCTACTCAACATAGTCAACCTGTGAGTGGTCATGAAGTGACGCCTGTCCCGGAAGCAAAACAGGAGAAGGAGACTTTTTTTGAGAAAATACGCTCCCTTTTCTGTAAAAATGTTTCAAATAAGGCAGCTGCATTAGAGTCTTCACAGACACCACAGTCTCCTGTTATTTTGAAACCAGTACCAAGTGAGTTTGCTAACTCAAAACCTAAAGTAAGTTCGTATAATGTAAGAGAGGCTTTAAATATTGTAGATGAAAGCGGAGCACTTCGTAAGGATTGGAATAGGCTAGCAGGGATTACAAAGGAAGACAAATTGAAACAGGAGATTCCGACGTCGTTTGTCACTGATAAGGCACGTGCAAGCTATCAACTTGGTCAACAACCACTACAGAATCTTGATAATCCTAACCCTCAATTTGAATCTTTTCTTCAAGAGGCTTTAAATAAGCCAGGAATGCCAAAG
>JAQGPK010000208.1 GCA_028293095.1 Chlamydiia bacterium
ATTTGGAGTTGGTGGTGAAGGGTTTCTACGTATCAGTAGCTTTGGGACACGTCCGAACATCCTAGAGGCTGCAAAGCGCATAGCGCCATAATTTATAGTACTCGAAATTTGGTAGCCCTAAACAAGGACTACTCGCCTAGGTAATCAGACAGTTTAGG
The DNA here is from genome assembly GCA_028293095.1 of Chlamydiia bacterium. Classification (GTDB taxonomy): domain Bacteria; phylum Chlamydiota; class Chlamydiia; order Chlamydiales; family FEN-1388; genus JAHFTM01. The sequence goes on from JAQGPK010000208.1 coordinate 159, forward strand.
AGATTTGCTTACTCCTATTCTGTTATATCTTCTCTTCAGCTAACTCCAAAATAGAATAGCTTTTTCTCTGTACGATGAGCTCCTTACTGCCTACTAAAAATGGATATTTATTTCTTCAGAACGCATACCTACCTGTGTAATGGATCATTTCTGATCCGCTTGTAAATTAATGTCTATATTTAAACTAATCGACAATCATTATATTTGATATTAATTAAAATATTTGTTATATGTAAAATTAGTTAAAATTACTATGAATCTATCTATATTTTAATAGATTCAAAATAACATAAAGGAAGAGTGCATGAACATACTTGGAAATCTTTTTAATTATGCTTATGAAAAATATCAAGGTCCAGAAGGTACTGCCCAATCCTCATTAACAAAAGCAGAAGCGCTCTCAGACTCTATTAATAAAGTAGCCGGGACCTCCATTAATAAAACCAATATAGGTCAAATCGAAAAAGAGGTTACCTCATTAAAAGCTAAACTTCATGAAGTTCAACAAAAACTTGAAGGCTTACAAAACCAAGAGAATGTGCCCGCACCAACACGAATAAAAATTATGGAGTTGTTGAACGGCAAGCGCATCTTCTTCAGTGAAAAGCTTCTGGAGCAAAAACAGAAATTTGTGGAAATAGATAAAGCAATATTTACGCAACAGGAAAAAACAGCCCAGCTAAAAGCAAAATACCATCAAAAAATAGTCGAACTTAATGGAATTTTAGAGCTAAAACCTGACGACCATGATGCTATAAATTTAATAAAAAAATTTAATGCAGATATTAAGCAATTAGAAAAAGAAAGTAGACAAATCATTACTAATTTGATTGATCAAAAAGCAAATATTATTACTCCAGCAGAATATCAAAAAGCCAAAGTTCAAACCGTCTGGAACCATCAGCAAGATCAATTTTCAGGAGATGCTGGAGACTCAGATGAACCGACCGAGGTAGTATCTGAGCAAGAGTATAAAGCTCAAGGAAGAGGCCGCTGGGATTATTGGCAAAATCAGGGAAAGGGTGTAGACCAATCAGAGACACCACCTCGTCCAAGTGCACCTCCTTTTGATGATCGAAAATAATAGGACTGTTTTATTTTTGGCAGTGAGGGCAAAAGTGAGTCGAGCGCTGGCTGATCACTATGCGCTCTATAGGCACGCTACAATGAAGACAAGGCCTTCCCGTTCTTCGATAGACATAAAAAGCGTGTTGATTTTCACCCTTACTTCCATAAGCATTTAAAAAATTGCCTTGGCCCCTACCTAGTGAACTGCCTCCTCTTTCAATGGCAGCTGTAAGCACATCAATAATAGCTTTATGTAAATTTTTAAGTTCCTTTTGGGCAAGTGTACATGCGGCTCTTGCAGGATGAATAGCTGCCTGAAAAAGCGATTCATCCGCATAGATATTCCCAAGACCTGCAACTACTGTCTGATCAAGTAAAAGAGCCTTTAACATGCGCTTTGATCGCAACATGCATCTACTAAAGGCCTCTAAAGAAAACGTTTTATCTAATGGCTCGAGCCCTAAATGTTTCAGAAACTCTTCTGCAGACTCGGTGAGATCAAAGCGGCCAAATTTACGCGCATCAAGAAAGCGAATATCATGCTCTCCTTCAAGAATCAAGGCAGCACGTTCATGCGCATATTTTTTTGGACTCTTTTTGACAATGAGCAGTTTTCCCGTCATCCGTAGATGGACAAGCAACGTCTTGCCTGAGCTTAAGGTAAGTAAGATGTACTTTCCTCTTCTTGCACAACCAGTGATGCAGTCTCCAGTAATTTCTTTAATAAACTGCTCTTGATCAGCAAGAAGAGAGGGACAAGTAATAACCACTTCTGTAATTTTTGTGCCGAAAAGCTTACTCTGCACAAAATTTCGAACGACTGTTTCAACTTCTGGTAGTTCTGGCATAGTATCGACTATACAGAGTTCTCATTTGAAAATAAATGGTTGACTACTGTGTAAAAATTTCCTACTATGCACGCCAATCAAATGTAAAAGAGTTTGTTTATGACAAGATCCACTGCAGTTCACCTCCTCAATCAAGAGGTGATAAAGGCCTACTTAGGAAGTCATCAAAGCGACCACACTCCGCTTATTGTAGAAAAAGTAGGTCTTGTTGCAGTACGGGAATTTGCCAATAGAACAATCCCTACCCAAGAGATTCCTCTACATATAAAAGCGATGTTCTGTTTTTACCATGAATTAAGACTATCTGAAAAAGAGCTTGTCTCATCTCCAGACAAGCTCTCAAACGCACTTACAGATTGCGCAAAGGAATGCAACCTACTCCACCCTTCCATCTAAAGCGACTATCCGCCAAGAGAGCCCCAAGCATCATCAATAAAAAGAACTGACTGTTCAAATGCTTTTGGTAGATCCTTGACAATCTCTTTACCTTGAAGATCTATTGTACCCTGCTTATCGATCACCTTGATAGAGGTCACTACATACGACAAAACTTTCATTTTTTCATCATATTTTGGATTTTCAAGAGTAAATACAAATGTATCATCTCCACTCCCTGATGATATCACTAAAGCAGCATTAGGAGGGCTATCTCTAAAATTGTCACCCCTACTGTTACTGTACCATGTGGATACGAACTGAGCCGTGCTCATGACACCTGCAGATCTCACTGGTCTATCCGCAAAAGTAACCATTGAAGGTGACACTCCACTCAATTGCAAAGTGTATTGATTTGATTTTCCCTCCATCTTTTCTAAAGTGCCGCTCATTGCAGTTTGAACAAATAGCCAATTTGCAGCTCCCTGCACCATTTGACGGTCTGAGATTGCAGATGGAGCGGGAGTGGCTAGAGCCTCCCCTGCAACTATTGGAACGCAGATTGAAAATGTTGCTAAAGAAATCAATAAACTCTCAGAAATACTAATTTTCATATAATAACCTCTTTTTAATATATTAACTTTTTACTAACAAATTATTTATTAATATGCAAATAATTATTTTAATTATTAACTAAATAGAAAAATAAAAAGATCATTCTTATTATTTATTTCTTCACGAAAAAAAATGAATTCTGCTATCTTCCCCGCATGATTCATAATTTACTCGATTCACCTTCAAACGTAGACTACACAGCACTCAATGATGAAGCAGTACCATCTCCATCTCTTTGCGGAAGATTTTTCAAC
>JAQGPK010000227.1 GCA_028293095.1 Chlamydiia bacterium
AAATCCCCTAGATCTCGCAAGGCTTGATAATCCTATGCTCGCTCTCTCAGGACTTTCCGATCAACTTATTATTATTGATGAAATCCAAAGGCGGCCAAATCTATTTCCCGTGCTACGCGTGCTTGCAGATGACAAAGAAAAAAATCAAAAATTCCTTATTTTAGGATCTGCGTCTCGCGATCTTATTTGTCAGTCTTCAGAAACGCTGGCCGGTCGCATCGGATATATTGAGTTACCTCCTCTCTCAATAGCTGAAGTGGAAAATAGCATACCGCTTTGGGTGCGCGGAGGATTCCCAAGGGCCTACTTAACGACAAATGATGAAGAGAGCTATCTATGGAGGCAATCTTATATCACCACTTTCTTAGAGCGAGATATTCCTAGTCTTGGCTTTCAAATCCCGCCTCAACAGATACGACGCTTCTGGCTCATGCTCGCCCACTATCATGGTCAAATATTCAACGCCAGTGAGATCGGAAAATCGCTAGGTATCTCCGATCAAACCGTACGCAGGTATTTAGATATCTTAGCTGGAACATTTATGGTTCGCATCCTCTCTCCTTGGTTTGAAAACTTAGGAAAGCGCCAAGTAAAATCCAAAAAAATATATTTTCGAGATAGTGGAATTTTACATGCTCTTCTTGGGATTCAAAATGAAGAGCAGCTTAACATCTACCCGAAACTTGGCGCCTTCTGGGAGGGATTCGCTATAGAAGAGATTATTCGCACATTCAATGCAAAGCCCGAAGAGTGTTACTTTTGGGCAACCCAAGCTGGAGCAGAACTGGACTTATTGATTCTTAAAGATGGAAAACGGATAGGGTTTGAATGTAAGTATACTGATCAGCCAAAGACCACGCGTTCCATGCAGATTGCGCTTCAAGACTTAAACCTAGACCACCTCTATGTCATCTTTCCTGGAAAAGAGGCATTTCCACTTACGGATAAGATTACAGCTCAGGGACTTGATACACTCCCTGCACTTTTTACAAAAATTTAAGTCATCTTCCAATGAAGTGATTTTTATGATATCTTTTGGCTCATGAATATATTTTCTTCCATACCCAAAGAGCCTGAAGATCCAATTTATGGCCTCCAGGTGACTTTTAAGAAAGATGAGCGCAAAGACAAAATCAATCTGAGCATCGGCGTATTTCCAGGTCACCAAGGCTCATCATTTCGTTTTAATGCTGTAGACTCTGCAGAAGATATACTTCTTGAAAAACTCTACCCTAAAGACTATCTCCCTATTGATGGCCTCCCTGCATTTAACGAAAAAGTTGCAGACCTTGTGCTTGGAGAAGATCGCAAAGAAATGACACTTTCTAGCTACACAGCACAAACGATTGGCGGGACTGCAGCTCTACACATCGGTGCCAAATTTTTACTCCAGCACTGCACACAGAAGATCTACATCCCAGATCCAACATGGGTCAACCATCGTCGTCTTTTTGAAGCTTGTGGGCTTGAAGTCATAAGCTATCCATATGAGATCACTGCGGCGGGAGGCGTTAATATACAGCGCATACTCACTGCTATTCAAAGTATGCCAGAAGGGGCCGCCATCGTCTTTCAAGCCTCCTGTCATAATCCAACAGGCATTGATCCTACAGATGCAGAATGGCAAGTACTCAGTCAAGCAATCAAAAAGAGAAAGTTGATCACTTTTTTTGATATGGCCTATCAAGGATTAGGGCGTGGTCTGCATGAAGATGCCTTCTCAATCCGCCTCTTTCTAGAAGAGGATCATGAGATGCTGATTGCAACCTCTTTCTCGAAAAATTTTGGACTCTATTCAGAGCGCACAGGGGCTCTTACCATTACCTGTACAAGAGAATCGGTGATTCCAATTTCAAGCCAAGTTCGAAAAATCATCCGCTCTATCTACTCAAGTCCGGCATCACATGGCGCGCAGATTGTACAAACTATTTTAAATGATCCGACACTGACTGCTAACTGGCAAAGAGAGCTCAAACATCTTCGAGAAACACTCACAACCTCAAGACAGGCGCTCTATAACGCTCTGAGTAAAAAACAGCCTCATAAAAATTTTACTGCTTTACAAAAAAGTATAGGACTCTTTGCTCTCACCTTTTTGCCTACAGAAAAGGTCCATTCGCTCCGTCAGGAACACGGTCTTTACTTATGCGATGATAGTCGTATTAATATTGCGGCCATCCGCCAAGAGCTCATTGAAACTATCGCAAACGCCCTCCTCTCACCATGAAGCATCGCGCCTCGTTTGCTATCTTCTTCCCCCTCATTGCAGCCCTCTTCTTCCTGAGCCTGCCAGTACATATCAATATTTCTTTACGAGACTCTGCCGGCCACTGCTTTTCTTCTTTCTGGCGCCTCATTCACAACAGTAAGAAAAAAAATAAAGTCGCTGAAAAAAGAGCTGAAATCGAAAAATTTTTTACAAATCGTCTGTTGGTAAAGCAAGAATCACTAGCTCTCGCTAACGCTTTTCTTGAAGCTAAATCCTTTCCAAATACTCCTTCCAAACTCCTCGTTGGAGAAGTTCTCTACCGCTCTGTGCATACCTGGAATAGCTCACTCTGGATTGACCTTGGTGACAATGATAATCCTTTAGAAGGAGCGCCTTTAATTGCCAAAAACAGCCCCGTTTTGAGTGGTGACTCAGTTGTGGGTGTCATCGATTTTGTTGGCAAAAGAAGTAGCCTTGTGCGCCTGATCACCGATTCTGGACTCACGCCAAGTGTGCGAGTACAAAGAGGAGTCGTTGATAATAAAAAGATTATCTCAGCTATCACTACACTCTCTGACTACGCATCGAATGAAAAAGCCAGTTTTTCAACAGAAGATGAAAAAAAGGCCTTCTTCATTCTTCTCGATACACTCACTCAAAATCTACAGGGGAAAGGAAACACTGCTCCTGAATTTCTTGCAAAGGGGGAGATTCAAGGACATGGAGAGCCTCTCTGGCGAACACCAGGGCAATTTTTACGTGGCATTGGGTTTAATTACGATTTTAAAGATAGCTATGGCCCTGCCCGTGATCTACGCACAGGAGAGCCTATTGATCCAGAAAATGAGTATACTCCTCGTGAAAAAACACCTTTGATTCAAGTCGGAGATACGCTCGTAACAAGTGGTATGGATGGTATTTTTCCGGAAGGATTGCAGGTTGCAAAAGTACACTCTATCTTGCCGCTACGTGAAGGAGCCTACTCCTATGAACTCAGGGCCCTACCAACAGCTGGCGATTTGATGGATTTAAAGTCTGTGATTGTTCTTCCTCCTCAAAGCTTCTCACAGGCTGATATCCCATCCCGTGTTGAAAAACTTCTTAAAGAAATCCCTGGATAAAAAAATTTATTTTTATCCAATTTTGATCGGTTCATGTGCTTGCCTTGTAAAGCTCAAGCAACTATTTTCTTGAACAAGCACCATATCTTCAATACGGACGCCCCCTACATCTGGAAGGTAAATTCCAGGCTCGATCGTCACAACCATTCCGGACTGCAAAAGAATATCTTTGATTGCAGCGTCCTTTTTTACAAAAGGCAGCTCATGAATATCAAGACCGACCCCATGACCAAGACCATGGGTAAAATAGTCTCCAAAGCCCTCCTGCTTGATAAAATCTCGTGCGACCTGATCAAGTTCAGATGAGAGCACTCCTGCTTTACAAGCTTTGATTGCGACAGCTTGCGCTAATTGCACGACGAGTTCGATCTCTTCAAGTCGTGGATCAATGGCTCCAAAATTAACCATACGCGTCATATCAGAGTTATATCCATCGAGAACAACACCAATATCAATTAAGACGATTTGGTTTTTTGTAAGCGGCTTACTGCTCGCTCGATGATGTGGCATAGCACTATTTGCGCCAAAGGCAATGATTGGCGCAAATGCAGGCCCGCTTGCCCCTCTTTTCTTCCAAAAGAGTTCCAGTTCGATCGCGAGCTCTTTTTCAGTTATAGATTCTTTAAGAAGCGTGACAATATAATCAAATCCATCTGAACACAGCGTAGCTGATGCTTTGATTTTCTCAATCTCTTCATCATCTTTGATGATGCGAAGAGCCAGAACAGGAGAGTGAATTGGTTGCAGAGTAGATCCAGCAAAAAGAGATGTTAATTTTTGATATAGCGCAAAACTGGTTGTCTCATCATCAAAACCAATACTCCTGATACCTTGCAGAAGCGTTTGATAAATACTTTTTGCTTCGAGAAGTACATCGATACTGCATTGCTTTTTGCACGCTTCAAAATAGCGCCCATCGACAATGAGATGAGCCCGCTCCTTTAGCACAAGAAGGGCGCCCTTGGAAAGATCAACCCCGAGTAAATAATAAAGATCTTTAGGAGAGGAAATATAGAGGGCATCAACATTCAACTGGGGAAGTAACTTTTGCAGTTTTTGAACTCTATTCATGACAAAATTTCTCTTTAATATCTTCTTT
>JAQGPK010000029.1 GCA_028293095.1 Chlamydiia bacterium
ATATGGTAATTATTTACACGTTTTAGACTATGTGCAAGACCTACTGCATGGAGTCCCCAGATGAGCCATTTTGTAGGGTCAAAATGGTACCAGCGAATTCCATTTCTATAGTCATTTGCAAACGTATGGTGGTAGTTATGATACCCCTCGCCAAATGTCAAAAAGGAAATGATATAGTTATCAACAGCTGTTTGCTCTCTGTTAAATGATTGTGCTCCCCAATAGTGTGCCAATGAATTAATGAACCATGTAGAGTGGTGCAGACAGAACAATCTTGTCCACCATGCCAGAACAAACGCACCGAGCCAATCATTAAAAAAATATCCAACCGTTACAAAAGCAATGACATTAGAAGTCAGCATACAAGCGAGGTAGTGGTTATGCTGGAACATTACAAGTGGGTTTTTGAAAAGATCTGGAACCACTTTCTTATCGATAGGAGCTGGTTTTTTAAAAAGCCATAAAATATGGGCATACCAAAACCCTCTTTTTACAGAATAAGGGTCATTGTCGGTATCAACATACGCATGATGTAAACGGTGCTCAAATGACCAACGGAGCGCACTTGCCTGAGCTGCCATACTTCCAAAAAAGAGTAGAACTGCCTCTACAGCATAATTTGTCTTATAAGTACTGTGGGAGTAGTAGCGGTGGTAACCGCCTGTGATACTCAAGCCTGTTAGAAAAAAGAGTACGATGGAAGAGATGATCACGCCAAGAGAAGAAGTACATAAAGAAAAATAGAAAAACCATGCAATCACGAGCAATATGTGATATGTGATGATAAATATCCCTGTTTTTTTATTAAACCCATCAATTCTCATAACATCCTCTTGTTTAAGAAGTAAGTTGATTAAATCAAGACTATATCACATTTCCCAAACAAATGCGAACATTTATTTCTTCCCATAAAGTACTAACTCCTATATCTCTTAAAGGGAACAAGAGGACATTGCGAAATACTTTAAACTTTCATATCATATACCTTATCTCGCCCTTCAGCCTATAAGTTTTAAATATTTTGTAACCCCTCGAGAACCAAAGGATTGTTATGTCTTTTTTTTCACTCGTTGGTCGTAGCAGCAGTTTTAGTAAAACTGCTATCAAAGCCTTACCAGATGAGGTTTGTCAGCTTTCATCCCCTGCTGTGCAAATACAACAACACATTCAGCAAACTACAATCGCTACCACTACTGCCACCTCCTCTTATCAACCGGCCGTTGAAACCTCACCATCCCCTAGCTGTCCTAATTGGAATGGCCATAGCGTTACAACTTTAAGCCCAAGCTCCTCCTCATCTTATCAATCAGATACTGAAAAGCCCCCAGCTCATAGCCCTGATTCCAGTAGCAGTAGTGTAGTAGCTTCAACAATACTATCTTCATCATCCACCTCTTCATCCTCTTCATTATCTTCCTCATCATCTATCTCAGCCCCTCCCCTAAGCCTGCACACCTTCACTGCTCAATACCCTACACTCCCCCAGCCAGTCGCTGCATTTTCTCAGCCTATCCTTCAATACTCGGCGATACGACAATCACTACCACTACCCTCTCGTCTCTCGCCAAATAAAGAAAAACTAGTTTATAAAGATATAATTTTTGAGGATACAGATGGTCAGGAACTTGCAACCGCAAATCCCAATCTGCAACAACTCTCGCTTACTGCATGCAGTCTTAATGATGAATTCTTACAACAACTGGATTCGCTGACTCATTTCAAAGAGCTCATGCTGCACTCATGTACAGTTAAAAATGAAGGGCTAGTACATCTTTTAGAACTTGTTCATATCGAATCTCTCACACTTTCTGGTGATCACTTCACTAATGAGCAGTTACGTTTTCTTATAGGCCTCCAAAATTTGAAACGCCTTACCCTTTCAAACTGTCTCAAAATTACTGAGGAAGGCTTACGCGCCATTTTTCTAGTAGCACCAGCACTAGAATCTTTAGAAATACGGTCTATGAGTATTTCTGATACTGTGTTAGAGGCCATCTCAAAACTTAAGTCTCTTCGAAAATTAATTATTATTAGAAGCCACGGCTTTACAAAAACGGGAATTACCTCCATTGCATCTATTCGAACACTTGAATATCTCACGCTTTTTAAATCTCCAATCGACGATGCTGGATTAAAGAATTTAGCAGCTGCTAAACAGCTAAAAAGTCTTGATCTTACAGGAGCACAGGCCACGCCAACTGGTTTTCAAAATCTTTCTGCAATCACCTCACTACAGAGGCTCATTCTTACTGAATGTACTCAAGTTACAGATAAAACGATGGCAGATATAGCAAAATGTCCAGACATTCGTTACCTTGACATTAGTTTTTGTGATCAAGTAAGTGACATAGGCCTTGAACAGGTTGAAAGACTTCTTAGGCTCCAGGAATTATATCTTAACGAATGTGATCGTTTATCAGACTTAAGTCCAATCAGAAAGCTCACCCAGCTTAAAATTTTATCCATGCGTCACTGTAAAAAAATTACTAATGCACGACTTGAACCTCTGAGCTCTCTCACAAAACTTTACTCTTTAGATCTCAGCTTCTGCTCTCTTATTAGTGACAGAGGCCTTGGGTATCTTTTATCAAATAAAAACATTAAACAGCTCTACCTGAGCTCTTGTCCTAAATTAAATGATAATAATGGACTTGAAAATCTTGGAAAGCTTACCTCTTTAGAAACTCTGTATGCACAAGGATGTTTCACTATAGATGCCGAACGGGAAGAGTTCAAGGAGCAGGCCAAAGCAAATTTACCTATGCTAAAAGAAATTAAGGTCTAAATGGCTTCAAAATGGCAAACTAGCCGCTTTTTTCAAGGCATGGCTGACAGAATCTTTACAATTCTGACAGTCTTGCTTTTTTGTCAATTTCCCCTCTTTATACAGCAGTATGAAATCCGACTTTCAGGCCATGTCCTAGAAAGCGCAAAACTCATCCAAGAACTTGAAAAAAATGCGTCTAGCACGCACAAAACGCTACCTCAATATATCCAAAAATTCCTCAATAACACGGACCCTGATTTTCAGAATGAGGGAAAACTTCTTCAAAGAATACTCATTCGCTATCAAACTTTACGTCTTTCACTTGAAGCGCTACAACAAGCGACGCTATTTACCAAACCTTTTGTTTTTATTCGCCATCTTCAAATCGATATCTTTACAGAATCCATAGCAAGCTTCACTCCAGGACTTAGTATTACCCTTGAAAGCTGTATTTATGGTCTTGTAGGGCTACTTGTCAGTAGCTCGCTCGTTCAATGCACCCTTAATCTTTTCAAAAAGCGGAGTGAATAGTATATAGTCTTTAATTATAAAGAGACTATTTATTATTAAATTAAGTAGAAATAAAAACTTTAAATTAATAAGCAAAGAAAAAAATCTACGTATATAGTATACTGATTATTTAATTATATAAATCAGGTATTATTTATGTCGCCCTTTCAAATATTACGAAATTTTACGAACAGCTTATGTATAAGCACTCCAATAAAGCCGGTCTGTCAACCAAAACCTATTACCCTGCAACCTATCCAAAAGGCTGTCAGTATCATCTCTTTCACAAACCAAGTAAACAGTAGCTTATCTACGCACATTCCTACCGATCTTATTAACATAATAACAAACTATACC
>JAQGPK010000030.1 GCA_028293095.1 Chlamydiia bacterium
TTCTCTATTCTTTGCATCCTTCAAGCTTCTTACGCTTGCATGAATAGGATATATCAGGATGAATGAAATTGAAGCCGCTGTAATTCTCAACTCCATTCCATACTTAGGAAATACAAAGATAGGAACGCTCATTCGCCAATTTGGGTCTTGTTATAACGCTCTTTTAGCTCTGTATAATAAAGATCCTCTGCCTTTCAATCTCCGTGCTGAAACAGTCAGTTTTCTTGAAACCTTTGAGAAAAATACCAGCTGGAAAGAAGATCTTCTCTTAGCAGAGCAACAGAGCGTCACGCTACTGCCCATTACAAGTCCTCTCTATCCAGAAAAACTAAAAGCCATTTCTGATTGCCCTCCGCTTTTATATATCAAAGGGATACTCCCTATAGAGAGCCCCTTATCTATTGCAATTATAGGCACTCGTACGGCAACTTTTTATGGCAATGAACAAGCGCTACGCTTTGCAGAAGCACTCTCTGCCGCAGGTTGTACTATTGTCAGCGGTCTTGCACGAGGAATAGATACCTCAGCGCATAAAGGATGCCTAAAAAAGGGCAAAACAATAGCCGTTATTGGCTCTGGCCTTGCTCATATCTATCCAGAAGAAAACAAAAATCTCGCACAAGAAATAACACAGGCAGGAGCTGTTATTTCTGAACTTCCAATGAACACGCAGCCTTCTCGTTTTACCTTTCCGCAACGCAACCGTATTATTTCAGCTTTAAGTGATGCTCTTTTGCTTGTAGAGGCTCCTGAAAAGAGTGGCGCTATGATTACAATGGAAATTGGTGGCAAACAAAATAAGGCTCTTTTTGCGCTTCCTGGAAGAGCAGGAGCTTCAACATCCTGCGGCAATCACCTGTTAATCAAACAGGGAAAAGCAAAGCTCATAGATCACCCAGAAGAGATATTGTCAGCTTTTAATTACACCGCAAAACATCAAACGAATTCCTCAAAACTATCTTTTTCAGCTCCAGTTTGCACACCTCCAGAGAAAAAGATTTTAGATATTTTAAAACAATCAGAGATGTCTTTAGAACAGCTCTCAGGCCTTGTTTCACTGCCCATAGCAACCCTTCAAGCCACCCTCATCAAACTCGCTTTGAAAAAATTAGTCTTGGAACTTCCTGGCAAACGATATACACTTCATTAATTTTTTATGCCCTTTTGCGTCAAAATGTACGGCTTTTAATTACATGATAATGGATTCGTTTTGCTCAAAATAGTACAAATTGAAGTGAAATGAAAAAAATTATTAAAAAATTTTTATGACTAATCAAAAGGCACTTTATAAGCTTCAAAAACATGCTAAGACCGTAAATAAAGGGTTTGCTAAAAAATCAAAATCAAAAAAAGTTTACACAAAACAATAAAAAATATTTTTTAAAATTTTCAAACATGTTATCGCAAAGAGAAAGGATAAAAAAGACAAATGGGAAAATCGTTAGTTATAGTCGAATCTCCAGCTAAGATCAAAACACTCAAGAAATTTCTTGGGCCAAGTTTTATCTTTCAAGCTTCCTTTGGGCATATACGAGATCTGCCTGAAAAGGAATTTGGAATCGATATTGAAAAAGATTTTGAGCCAAAATATGTCATTATGCCCGATAAGAAAGAGGTCATTGACGCCCTTAAAAAAGCAGCAAAAGAATGTGATGTTGTCTATCTCTCTCCCGATCCAGACCGTGAAGGGGAAGCCATTGCATGGCACATTAGTCAGATTTTGCCAAAAAATTGTAAAATCAAACGCGTTGCCTTTAACTCCATTACTAAAGATGCCGTACAAGAGGCGCTGCAGAATCCTACCGATATTAACGAAGCTCTCGTGAATGCACAGCAAGCAAGACGACTCCTTGACCGTCTTGTAGGCTATAGCATTTCACCTCTATTTAATAAGAGACTCAAGCGCGGACGCGGTAAATCAGTATCTGCTGGCCGGGTACAATCTGTCGCACTTAAAATTATTGTCGATCGTGAAAAAGAGATTGAAGCCTTCATTCCGAAAGAATACTGGACGATTTCAGCTCTTTTAAAATCAGATTCTGCTGAAAAACCCTTTAAAGCAACCCTCTTTTCAATCAATGATAAGCGCATTGAAAAAGAGACAATTGATGGCAAGAAAGAGGGAGAAGACTTTGTTCTGGTTAACAATCAGCTCCTTTCAGAACAGATTGTTAAAGAGCTCAAAAAAGCAACCTATACTGTAACGCGAGTAGACCGTAAAGAAAAGAGAAGAAATCCAGAAGCTCCTTTCATTACATCTACTCTGCAACAAGAAGCTTCCCGCCATTTCCGCTTCTCACCTGCACGAACCATGCAGATTGCCCAGTCACTCTACGAAGGGGTAGACATAGGAGTAGATGGCGCTGAAGGTCTTATTACCTATATGAGAACAGACTCTGTTCGCATTGTTCCAGAAGTAGTAGATCAGGTACGAAGCTATATTCTCAAAGAATTCGGTGATAAATACCTTCCTGAGAGTCCACGTGCTTTCAATATGAAGAAAAGTGCACAGGATGCACACGAAGCGATAAGACCTACAAACCTGATGCATCACCCCGATAAGATTCAAGAATACCTCTCACGAGAGCAGCATCTTCTCTACTCTCTTATCTGGTATCGTTTTATCGCCTGCCAAATGACTCCTGCAATCTACGATACAGTGTCTGTTGATATTGCAGCAGGTAGCAAATATTTACTACGAGCAACCGGCTCTATCATCAAATTCCCAGGTTTTCTTAGCTTATATGAAGAGAAGAAAGACGAAGATGATGAGAGTGATGAAAGCAAGATGCTTCCATCAATTGAAGAGAAAGACGTGGTGAGCTTGAATGAGCTCTTCCATGAACAGTCCTTCACAAGACCACCTCCTCGCTTTACAGAAGCATCTTTAGTTAAGGAACTGGAAAAATCAGGGATCGGCAGACCATCAACCTATGCTGCCATCATGAATAAAATCCAGAGCCGTGATTATACAGTAAAGGAAAATGGACGCTTAAAACCGACAGAGCTCGGCCGTCTTATCGTTGAAATGCTAGAGGCAAGCTTTAAAGATATCATTAATATCGGTTTTACCGCCGCTATGGAAGATGACTTAGAACTTGTAGCTGAGAACAAAAAAGATTGGATCCACCTTCTAAAAGATTTTTGGAAAACCTTTGCTCCTGCTCTAAAAATTGCAGAAGAGACAGCGTTTGTTCCAAAAATAGAAACTGATCTTCTTTGTCCAAAGTGTGGCAGCAAGCTTCAGAAGATTTGGTCAAAGTCCAAGTACTTCTTAGGGTGCGTCAATTATCCAACGTGCGACTATACAGGCTCATTGGAAGAGGCAAACTTTAATAAAGAAGACTATGCCGAAGATTTTAACTGGGAGCAGCAGTGCCCCAATTGTCAATCAGAAATGAAATTGCGCTTTGGTAAATTTGGCCCCTTCTTAGGCTGTACTAAATACCCTGACTGTAAAGGGATTGTGAACATTCCTAAAAAAGGTGAGTCTATCGAGCCTGAAAGCTCTGAAAAAATACCTTGCCCTGCCATTGGATGTACAGGAAATCTTGTCAGACGCAAGTCGCGCTTTGGCAAAATGTTCTACTCCTGCTCTGAGTTCCCTGCGTGTAACGTCATCGGAAATGAAATTGAAGCAGTGAACCTTAAGTATGCAGAGCATCAAAAAACAGCTTACGTCAAAAAAACCAACCCAAAAAGGAGGCCTGATATGGCAACCAAAAAAGCACCGGTGAAGAAAAAAGCACCGGCTAAAAAAACAACTGTTAAGAAGACAGTTGCAAGAAAACCAGCTGCTAAGAAAAAGGTAGCTGCCAAGAAGAAATAGTTTCTTTTTGAGATACCGCTTCTGTACGATCGTCGTACAGAAGCGGTTTTTTTTATTTCGTCTAGTAGGTCTTACTTTTTCCCTTTTCCTTCAAAGATGCAACCTTCTTGGATGTTGCAAGTTTTATATCACCACTTCCTGTACGAATCACAGCTCCCTTACATGTCTCCTTACCCATCTCCATAAAAGATCTCTCAGTAGAGCTGCCTATTTTAATCTCTGAGCTGCTTACCGCAATATCTCCACTGCCACTCATGATATCAAAAAGTATTTTAGGAAAAGGAGTCGCCGTAAAGCTCACTGAACCACTTCCTGTTTGGATAAGAAGAGCCTCTAAATGCTCTGTCTCGCCTTTGAATTTGACGCTCCCAGAGCCTGTCTCTATCTTTAGCATCTTACCTGTAACCACATCATCTAAAGAAACCTTTCCGGAGCCTGTGATCACACTCACATCTCCAACTGTTTTTTTGAATGAAACGGTTCCCGAACCATTCTCTATAGAGCTCTTTATGTACTCACATTTTTCTATCACCATTGTTCCAGAGCCGCTACTTACATGGCAGAGACTCCCTTGACAAGATTCAAGATGAACTTTTCCAGATCCCGTGTATCCATTAATCTCTCCAGTATGATTATCGATATCCACAAAACCGCAGGCGTTCGAGAAAAAGAGCTTGCCTACCCCTTTTTCCACTTGAATGGTCGCCAAAGTAGTCTCTACGTGTACCTCACCTTGTACACCTTTCACGGTAATCAATCCGACGAGATTTTTAAGAGACGCTCGTGCGTGCTTTGGCAAGCGCAGATGTATATCAACATACACATGAGAGGTCAAAGGAGTCGGATCTGCTAATAAAGTCAACTCTCTCTCTTGATAGTGCACCTTCTTTTTATTTTTTTGAGAACCTGATTTTCTGCCCGCCTTTTCTCTGAAAGGATAGTAGTAGAAAGAGCGCTCTAAAACAGGATAGGAGGCGATCAGAGAAACTTTTTTTCGATCTCCTTCAACTTTTATCTGTATCGATTGAGCAAGCTCTTTGGCTTTTTGTAGTGTTGACCCAAAGGCGTGAATCGATGTGGTACTTACCACCTTATTTTCTTCAGAAAACTCAACTGTGAGATCTCCCACAAGATTTTCGACTCGTATTTCATAATTCTCATCAACTTCATACTCATTTTTTACTTCAATCACATGCTCTTGCTCTGTAGATTTTTCTTTTTCTTCAGATGTCACAGCTGCCTCTTGTTCCTCTGCTTGGCAAAAAGTTCCAACAAACAGCGAAGCTGTACAGACAAAAAGAAAAAATCTCTTCAGAAACATATCCCATTCCTTTGCAAAATTGTATCAGTAAACTATTATATAGTTTTCAGCGATTTCCTACGGAGTGTTTATGCTACGCTACATTTTTCTTTTACTAGTTCTTGCAGCCATTGGCTATGGTGGATGGTATGGCTGGGAGCATCTTGATGATCTCGCCTCACAAATACCTGGCCTTCAAAAAGAGGAGACTCTCCTGACTTTTGAAGTAGCTACAACACCTGATGAAATTATGCATAAGCATCAAAAAGAGCTCTTAAAAAGTCCAGCTCATACATTAAGCAAAACCACAATCAAGTATATTCCTTTCTTCTTACTCGATGTAAAATATCCAAGAGATGATCGAAAAACTGAAGAGGGAAAAGTTCTATGGAGCCTTGAGAATGGCGAAATGGTACTTGATACAGCAACCTTTGAAACGACACATGGCTTTGAAGATTGTATCAATGCTGGCGCTAAAGATGAAGATTTTCGTCTCATGCAAGTCCTCAACAAAAAGGGTGGAAGCATGTCAAAAGAGGCGCTGTGCCAAGAGCTTGGCATGGAATCTGAAGCTCTTTTTGAACGTCTCGAGGCCCTTCGTAAAAAGCATTTAGTGACTATTCGAGGAGATACGGTCAGAATTCACCTCTCAACACCACTTCTCAAGGTCTATCCTGAAACCAGAATTACATACCCTTTTGTCACCAAAGTAGTCGCGACAGAAAATCAATTTCCTCAGCGCTACTCAAAAGGACAGGTGCGTCAAATTGCAAAAGCTGCCTTTGGGCCAGACTTTGCGATCCGATCAGAGCATCTTCTCTTCATTCCCGTATTTCAAATCGATGTACAAAATCCTGATGGTTCGATTCATAGCACCTATTGGAATGGCTGTACAGGCAAACGAGTGACGATGAAGCAGTTTATTTAAACAATAGAAGGTTACTTTTTCATTCCCCAGCGGTCTATTTACCTCTTTTACAACTGGACTAAAAGCTGAAAGAAGTGTGTTTCAACGTGTAGGTTCATCAGGAGAAAACTTCTCTCCAACGCATGGTGTACACATGCAACAACTACTTTTATTAATTAAAAATGGTATAAGAGGTGTTTCAAGCAAGAATTGCTTTATATTAAGAAAGCTGAAAATTTACCTATTCTTTTCCAGAACACCACTACCTGTTGGTGACCTGGAAAAGAAAATAACTCTTATTTGCTACTAGAACTTGCCTTCGATTATTCCTTCTTCTCTACAAACTCATCCTTTTTCTCATCTTTGCTGTCTGATGCTTGCACACGTACAATCGAAGAGCTCGCCTCAACTGTCTTTTCCCAAGAAAGATCGGGTTTCTTCAGCTGTTCAATAGCTGTATTATGAATGATTTTGATTTTCTTATACTGCTCGTTATCAATAATTTGAAGAGTCCCTAATTTATCACTCTTTTCTGTATTTCGAATCCATGTAGCTGCAGGCTGCGCTCGTTCTTCAACACCGTTTCGATAATAAAATTCAATTTCATCAGCGTATTGCAAGAAGGTATCCTGAATACGTTGCGGAAGAAGCAATCCTTTTTCCTGTACATCTTGCTCGGTTGTTTGAACAAACGTTTTATCGCGCTCTTGAATGGATTTCCAACGGACATCATCAGGAGCGGAAAGATGAATCAAGCGAATGCGATATCCTTGATCTTTCAGAAACTTAAAAGATGAGCCAGTTGCAGGTCCAGAAGAGGTTGAACCAAAGTAAAATGCATATTCATCACGAATCAAGTGCGCTAGAATTAAGTGAGTTGCGCCATTTGATCCTGGCCTCCAGGTATCATAGGCTGCTTTTCGGACCTCTTTAGATTTATCACCCTTCTCGATATCGGCAACATACGTTCTTTTCTGCTGTTTCAAGCACACGCTATCAGGACAAATGTAGGCAATTTTCTGACCTTTTTTCTTCGTTTCGTCTGCTAAAGTTTTTTCGAGCAGAGTCGTCTTGCCACTTCCAGGAGCACCTGCTGTAATAACAGCTACTTTCTCTTTCAGAGAACCCTTAGTCACAATATTTTCAAATAAATCCTTAATGTCATCTCGTAATCTGTTGCTTTCTTCAGTAGAATACTCCCTTGGATGATAAAAAGCCTTCAAGTACTTTCCGTGGTAAAGAGTAATTGTAGCCCTTTTCGCCTTGGTACACTCTATCTAAATTAAAAATATCGCCATTTACTGTAGACATAGGGTTGCCTCCATAAGATGCACTGTTTGCTTCTACGCTCAAAATAAAACAGCAATGAGCAAGAAAATAAATAATTATATTTGTTTTTACATTCATGACACTAAATATAAGACAGGGTATCTAATAAATCAAGCGAGCGCTTTTTGAAGCGCATCTTTGAAAGCATCACTTCCATCTCCACGCTCAGCTGAGATGACATAGATCCGATCTTTATACTCGGGGAAGGCTCCATGAAATGCTTCTACATGAAGAGATGCCTCTACGACATCGCACTTATTTAATAAGATCAGGAACGGACGAGAAAGAAGAGCTGGATCATACACTACAAGCTCTTTTCGAAGTACTCGGAAGTAGTCAAAAGGGTTACTTCCAACAATAGCGGCGGCAACCAGTACATAGATGAGTCCTTTTGAACGCTC